>CAZWIN010000146.1:0-877 GCA_964633855.1 uncultured Chitinophagales bacterium | reverse complement strand
CATGAAGCCCGATAGGATTGTTGTCGGGACGAGAAGCCCGAAAGCGCTTGCCCTGATGCAGGATTTGTATGCTCCGTTCATCCGTACGGGCAACCCCTTCATAGTGATGGATGAGCGAAGTTCAGAGCTGACCAAATATGCCTCAAATTCATTCCTTGCAACCAAGGTTTCGTTCATGAATGAAATGGCAAACCTGTGCGAGAACGTCGGCGCGGATATTGATTTGGTACGGAAGGGAATGGGCACGGACCCCAGAATCGGGACGCAGTTCCTGTTCGCCGGGATCGGGTATGGAGGCTCATGTTTTCCCAAGGATGTAAGCGCTTTGTTGAATACCTCGACAAGCAATAACTACGATTTCAAGATCCTGAAGTCTGTGGAGAATGTTAACCAGGCCCAGAAATCACGGATTGTTGAAAAACTGAAGAAGCATTACAACAACTCGCTCTCCGGAAAGACCTTTGCCGTCTGGGGGCTTTCATTCAAGCCGAACACGGATGACATGCGGGAAGCTCCTTCGCTCGTGATCATTGACCTTCTCTTGAAGAGCGGAGCACAGCTCCGAGTGCATGATCCCGTTGCGATGGAAGAGGCAGAAAAGAGGGTGGGAAAGAAGGTAGAGTATTTCTCAAGTAACTATGAAGCTCTTCGTGGTGCCGATGCGCTTATTGTGGTGACAGAGTGGAATGAATTCCGGCGCCCTGATTTCGACAGGATGAAATCCCTGATGAAGGCCCCGGTGATTTTCGACGGCCGGAACATTTACGACCCTGCCCGGCTGAAGGAAGCCGGCTTCACCTACTACGGGATCGGTCGTAATGGCGCAATCTGAGAAACAGCATGCGGTAGTCACGGGCGGAGCCGGATTTCTTGGATC
>CAZWIN010000145.1:0-7032 GCA_964633855.1 uncultured Chitinophagales bacterium | reverse complement strand
AATACGCATAGTGTAGTGTGGCGAAAGGTTGGAATTCAATTACTCTTGGCAAAGCATCCGGGACGTTTGTCCACGGATACTCAAGTGCAGCTATGAAAGGGATCAGCCTTTGCTGAAGAACGGGATCCGGGCAATTTTATTTTCCGTACCCTTTAACAACCGTTTGATGTTGGCCCGGTGGGTGAAGATAATCAAGACCGAAATACCGATACTGAAGAAAATCAGCGTGTTATAGCCGGGGACATCCACCATAAAGACATTCTCCCTGAAGAACATTGTCAGAGGGAAAGCGACGGCCGCACTCAAAGAGCCTGCAGAGACATAATGTGTGAACAGAAAGACAATCGCAAAAACGCCGAACGATACGGCGACTTCAACCGGAGCAACGCCAATCAGCATCCCTGCTGCTGTGGCAATGCCCTTACCTCCCTTGAAGCCGGCAAAGAGAGTCCAGATATGGCCCAGTATTGCTGCGCATCCGGCAATGATCTGAACAACAGTAAAATCATCAAATGGTGTACGGTTTTCAAAAGGGATGGGGCCGTACATCAGACGGGCTATCACCAGTGTCGCAAAAAGGCCCTTTGCCATATCCATAGCAATAACTACTACCCCCGCCTTCCAGCCGAGGACCCGGATAACATTGGTTCCACCTGCATTTCCACTGCCGTGCTGGCGAATATCAATGCCCCGCTTCCATTTCGCCACCATGATGCTCGTCGGTATTGAGCCAACGAGATAGCTGAGAATGGTAATTATTGCAATGGGAATCATAATGCCTTTCCTGATTCAAATATGCCTGTTAAAAATAGGCAATTGCTTTAATATATGCAATGGTGCCTGATGAGAGGAAAAAGCCTCATTTTCTTGCAGCGTTGGACTTCCTTAGGTCATCTGCAGTAGTAATCTTTATATTTTGGTAGTCTCCTTGAACAATTCTAACAGGGATTCCGAGCCGTTCAACAAGCGAGGCTTCATCTGTGCCGAGAAATCTTTGTTTTCGGGCTTTGTTGTGTGCCTTTACAATCAACTCGAAAAGGAATCCTTGAGGTGTCTGTACAGCCCATAAACGGCTTCTATCCAAGGTAGAGTTGTAAAATCCCCTTCTGCCCTCAATCTTAATCGTATCTTTTACCGGAACGCCCACTACACCGGTTCCGTACTCTTGGACTGAAAGGATTACTTCCCTGATCATTTTACGGTTTATGAAGGGCCTGGCGGCATCGTGGACAAGAACAATATCAGGAACCTTACGGAATGCCATTAATCCATTCCAAACTGAGTGTTGCCGCTCCCTGCCACCTGGAACAACAGAGGTCACCTTAACGAATCTTCCCGCCTTACAAACACGAGTTGCCTTTTGTACGTGGACTTGCGGAGCCACAACTACAATCTCTTTGACTGACGGTAGCGCGTGGAAAGCCAGGAGGGAATGTCCAAGAACTGTTTTGCCACCCAAACGGAGAAATTGTTTCGGGGTTTTTCCGCCGAGGCGCTTTCCAGAGCCTCCGGCGGCAATTACCACTCCAACTCTAAGTGCTCTTTTTGCCAAAGTATTCCATGACAAAGCTGAATTCAGGAAACATTTTCGGGAGCTTCATGATGCTGAAGACCATCACGCCGATCGCCATGCGGTCGATCCACGATGACTGTGGCCAGCCGAAATGGACGACGACCTGTTTATGCGGAAGCTCGTATCTGACAACATGGAGCAATTCCGTGATACTGTCAAAAAGAGTCTGGCCTGTTTGCGCAAACCGGAAGTGGTTCTGGGCAAGGCGCTCGGGAATTCCTGACCGTGGAGAATAGAAGCTCACAAACACCACATTCTGCTCAGGCCGGTTCCCCCCTTCCAGCGGACGCTTAAAATAAATCTCAACAGTTTCCCCCGGGGCTTCTGCGAGCCCGAAGATCATCTGTAAGGGACTGTCCGTTTGAGCAATCTGAATGTTCTCCGGTGCGCGCTTCCTCGCCACACGCAGTCCGATCAGCAGGAAAAAGACCGTAGCTCCGGCCCAGAGCCCGATACCGTACGGCTTGCTCAATCCGAGATATAGAAAACACCCGACCATGATGATAAACATGATCAGCGTCCCCACACGAGAGGTGTTATACCCTCTGATCTCCTTGGTCCCGGTAAAGTACCGGTAGATCAGCAAACTACCAAGATTTATTGTGAAGCTCGCCACAAGGCCAAGCGCGTACATTTCTGCAAGGATTTTCTGGCTTCCTTGAGTAAAGAGAATAATCAAAGAGAAAAAGATGGCGCTTAAGATATGCACGCGATACAGTGATTGGCGGGCATTAGTCTTTATGATCCAGTGGAAATTATACCGGTGAGCCACGCGCTCAATGAGCTCGCTTGAAGCAACATATGCAGTGTTCACTGCCATGATAAGAGCAACGCTTGCTATCGCACCGACAAGCAATCCGAAGGGAACGCCATTCAACGATGAGGCAAATTGTGTAATCAGGTCGGTTTCATGCTCTGCAGGATTAATCCCGGAACTCAACACGAGTGCGGAGAGAAGCGGCGTGAACAAACCTGTGGTAAGCGCCAAAAAGATATAGGCTTTCCCGATATCTTTCCAGCTCTTGACCAGTCCAGCCGTCTGCACAACGGACTCAATCCCTGAATAGGCAAGGATACAGCTTGAAATGCAGATAATGATAAACCAGAATCCCCCTGTAAAGCCAAGGTCTTGTATGCGGGAAAGCGAGAAGGAAAAACTGTTGCCTATGAGATGCCATGAGTGTGCGTTCGATTCATAAAACGCCGACCCGAGGAGAGTGAGGAGAACCGTGGCAACAACAAAGAACACACCGAAGGTAAATCGCGCATTTTCCTTTATCCCGACGATATTCAGCCCGGCAATCCCCCAGATGACACCAAACTGCAACCCGATCTTCTCAACCTGGCTCAGTTCCATGAATGTCAGGCCGTTCTCCACCGCGCTGACGGTGGAAATACAAGCCGTCAGGACGTAATCAACAAGAATGGAAGCAACGGCGATAAATGAAAGGGTCGGGCCGAGAACAAGATACGAAAAGGAATAAACTCCTCCCCCCCGGATATTGTGGTGCTCCAGGATCTCGGCAATCTCCACCATGCGTGTGGAGAGAAACCTCATGAACAGCGATGTGATCGCGATAAATGCGATCGCATACGACCCAATAAACCTGTGTGCTTCGCTGGGCGCGTAAAAGATGGACGTAAGCTCGTCCATCAACGTGATAACGGCAATGGAAAGCCACGTCAACCACCAGCGCCCTCCGCTAAAGTAGGAGAGAAGGTTCTCTTTTCGAAAGAGCCTGATAAAAACGCCGACGACAACCAGAACGATCAGCGCCAGAACAGTAATTTTCATAGACGAGCCGGCAGACTGTGAATCATCACAGAATCAGCGTGGCATCTCCGTAACTGTAGAACCTGAACCCGCGTTTGATCGCGTGTTTATACGCCTTCATGATAAAATCCCTGCCCGCAAACGCAGCGGCAAGCATTAGTAGTGTGGATTCGGGCATATGAAAATTGGTGATCAGCTTGTCGGTGATCTTGAAGTCATAGGGCGGAAAAATGAACTTGTCTGTCCAACCCCTTGTGGACTTGAGATGTCCGTCGGTTGTCACACTTGATTCAAGGGCGCGGCATGTACTTGTGCCGCATACAAAGATATTCCCCTTGCTGTCAATGGTTTTGTTCACAACATCAACGGTATTTTCGGGGATTTCATAATACTCCGAGTCCATCTTGTGCTTGGTCAGGTCTTCCACTTCAACGGGACGGAACGAACCGAGGCCCACGTGCAGAATAACGGGGACAACCTTGACCCCTTTTTTCTTGAGGTTCGAGATGATCCGTTGTGAAAAATGGAGCCCCGCTGTCGGCGCCGCAACCGCCCCTGTCACACGGGCAAAAACTGTTTGATACGTGTCTTTGTCTTTGTCAGTGGGATCACGTTTGATATAATATGGCAGCGGCATTCTTCCGATGCGATCAATCGTTTTGAAAAAATCGCCTTGAGCGTTGAAACGGACAGTCCGGCCGCGCGACGTGGTATTATCAATAACCTCGCACCAGAGTTTTCCCTCATCAAAGAAGATCTTGTTTCCGATACGGACCTTCCGTGCGGGGTCCACAATCACATCCCAGATATTTTCTTCCTTATTGAGCTCACGCAAAAGGAAAACTTCAATACGGGCATTGGTTTTTTCCTTCCGCCCGTACAGGCGCGCAGGGAATACCTTCGTTTCATTGACCACCAGACAGTCTCCTTTTTTGAAGTACTGTGTGATGTCGGTGAATTTCAGGTCCGTCATTGATTCGTCCGTCCTGTTGAGCACAAGCAACCGGGAGCTGTCTCTCGGGCTCACCGGATGTTTTGCAATAAGATTTCTGGGAAGCGGATACCGGAAATCTGATAACTTCATTGTAATGGTACTCCTTCGTGTATTTTGAACAGCCTTCGTCGCGCGGCTGGGTGATCTATGCTCTTGTTTTCTTCTTTTTCGCGGATGAGCGACCTGTCTTCCGCGCTTTCTTCATGACATCTGCCAGGCCAGCCCGAGCTGCGGCTAGTCTCGCTATCGGCACGCGGTATGGCGAGCAGCTCACATAATTCAAACCGATCCGGTGGCAGAACTCCACTGAAGCCGGATCGCCGCCATGCTCACCGCATACACCAACCTTCAGGTTCTTACGTGCGCGGCGCCCTTTTTCAACGCCGATTTTCATTAACGCCCCGACACCGGACACATCTATCGTTGCGAAAGGATCCTGTTCAAGAATCTTCAGGTCAAAATATGACTGAAGAAAACGCCCGGCATCATCACGTGAGAGGCCATCCGTTGTCTGCGTCAGATCGTTGGTTCCGTACGAGAAAAACTCCGCAACGCTTGCAATCTCGTCTGCGGTAATAGCGGCCCTTGGCAATTCAATCATTGTTCCGACCTGGTAATCAAATTTGACCTTCTCCCTCTCCATAACAAGCCAGGCAATGTTCCTCACAACTTTTTCCTGATGCCGGAGTTCATTGACGTGGCCCACGAGAGGAATCATCACCTCGGGCAGAACCTCTATTCCCTCTCGTTTCACTTCACACACAGCTTCAAAAATTGCCTGCGCCTGCATTTCGGTGATTTCCGGATAGACTATTCCCAACCGGCAACCCCGATGGCCAAGCATAGGGTTGAATTCTTTCAGTGATTCGAGGCGGTTTTTTATGTTCTCGACAGAGACGCCTATTTTTTCCGAAAGACCCTGGATCTCCTTTTCCGTATGGGGCAAAAACTCATGAAGCGGAGGGTCAAGCGTACGGATAGTGACCGGCTTTCCGTTCATCTCCTTAAATATACCCACAAAATCACTTCGTTGCATCGGAAGAAGTTTGGCAAGCCCTTTCCGGCGCCCGGCGAGGTCATTTGCAAGAATCATTTCCCGTACGGCATCGATCCTCTCCCCGCCGAAAAACATGTGTTCTGTACGGCAGAGACCTATTCCCTCAGCCCCGAAGGAATTCGCAACGCGGCACTGGTCTGGCTGATCCGCATTGGTCCTGATTTTCATCGTGCGGTATTTGTCCGCCCATGACATCAATTTTACATACTGTTGGTAGATGGAGGATTCGGAAGGCTTCAGGGTCTTCTCCAACAGTACCTGGACAATCTCGGATGGCTTCGTATTCACGCGGCCGGTCATCACCTCGCCGGTAGTACCATCAATGGAAAGCCAGTCTCCAGCATTCACCACCTGTCCATTTACGAGCATCTGACGGCGGACGTAGTCAATCTGCAAAGCGCTGCAGCCGGCGACACACACCTTGCCCATCTGTCGTGCAACAAGCGCGGCATGTGACGTCATGCCGCCACGCGCAGTGAGAATACCTTCGGATGCGTCCATACCCTTGATATCTTCCGGGGAAGTCTCGATGCGCACAAGAATGACTTTTTCTCCCCGCTTCTTTTGCAGCTCGGCATCTGATGCGCTGAACACCACCCTGCCGGTGGCAGCACCTGGGCCTGCATTCAAGCCTTTTGCAAGCAACCGGCCTTCTGCAACTGCCTGATGCTTTTGATCGCTGTCAAAGATCGGCCTGAGCAGTTGGTTCATGGCATCGGGTTCGATGCGCATGATCGCTTCCTGTTCGGTGATGAGTTTTTCATCCACCATATCCATGGCGATCTTGAATGCGGAAAATCCCGTCCGCTTTCCAGAACGGGTCTGCAGCATATACAGCTTTCCGTGCTGAATGGTAAACTCGCAATCCTGCATGTCGCGGTAGTGCTTTTCCAAAACAGAACGGATCTTGAGAAGCTGGCTGTAGATTTTCGGATTGTCTTCCTTCAAATGAATGATCGGCAGCGGTGTACGAATTCCTGCAACAACATCTTCGCCCTGGGCATTCATCAGGTACTCGCCATAGAATTCGTTATCTCCGGTTGACGGGTCCCGTGTAAACATCACTCCGGTACCGCTGTCGTTCCCCATGTTGCCAAACACCATGGATTGCACATTGACTGCTGTACCTATACTTTCAGAGATGCTGTACATTTTCCGGTAAGCAACAGCCCTGTCATTCATCCACGAACCAAACACAGCCCCGACCGCCCCCCAGAGTTGATCCATAGGATCTTCCGGAAAGGCTACTTTCTTCTTATTTCTAATTGCATCCTTAAATAGCCGGACCAGTTCTTTCATATCATCGGCATCAAGGTCGGTATCGTAAGTAACGCCCTTTCGGCTTTTTCTTTCTTCGATGATTGCCTCGAAAGGATCAATTTCATCCGACCGTTCGGGTTTTAATCCGAGAACGACATCGCCATACATCTGAACAAACCGTCTGTACGAATCATAAGCGAAACGGGGATTCTTGGTTTTGTGGATAAGCCCCTGAACTGTCTGGTCATTCAGGCCGAGATTCAGGATGGTATCCATCATCCCCGGCATGGAGTATGGGGCACCTGAACGGACAGAGACTAACAACGGATCATGCGGATCCCCAAACTTTCTTCCCATGTATTTTTCAACGGACC
>CAZWIN010000144.1:0-7051 GCA_964633855.1 uncultured Chitinophagales bacterium | reverse complement strand
GGGTGATCAATTGTTCCCGCCGCGACGTGGCCGTGACGGGTGGCCGCTTGCCTGGGGAAAAGACGAATTCGACCCATCTCGCGGGCCTGATGTTGTCCTCGGTTCAGGTGGTCCGGACAGTGCTGGTTATCGCTGGATAGACAGTGACGAACCTGGCGGCCCTACATTCAACTGGACTGATATCACTGGCGTGGGCACACCAATATTGACGACAGACTGGGTTGGCACGGCTGACGATGGCCGTAAAAATGTCGGCTTGCCTTTTACCTTTACATTCTATGGAGTCGGATACGACTCATTGAAGATCTGTACGAACGGATGGGTCGGGTTTGACAGGACATCGATAAATGCTGGATTCACAAACGCGGTAATACCTACTGCGGCTGAACCCAATAATACGCTGTTTGGATTTTGGGATGATTTCGATCTTCGAACTTCCGGCCAGGTGCATTATTACAATGATGGTGCAAACAGCCGGTTCATCGTTCAATACACCAATGCTCCGCACTACACAGGAACAACCGGCACCTATACATTCCAGATTATTATCTATGCTGATGGACGCATCCTGTATCAATATCTGAGTATGGTAGGTACTGTGAACAGCTCTACCATCGGAATCGAAAGCCCGGGCGGCACAGTCGGTTTGCCGATTGTGTTCAACGCGGCATACGTTCATGACAACCTCGCTGTTTTGATTGCTAAGGATGTTCCGTGGGTATCTGAAGGGATCACCAGCGGGACTGTTAACCCCGGAGACAGCATCAAAGTCCCTGTTATCTTTAATAGCAACGGGCTGAGTGACGGAGACTACACCGCTGAGCTGCAAATTAACAACAATGATGGTGCGCATAACCCCAAGATTGTGCCACTTCATATGATTGTTGGTGCGAGTTCTGTCGGCGTCACAGTTCTGCAGGGATGGAACATCATCTCAAACCCTGTAAGTACTGCAAACGATTCCGTACAACAGGTCTTCCCTTCAGCCAGCTTCGCATATGCTTTTGACTACACTCCGGGCACAGGCTATGCCCAAAAATATGAGCTCGAAACCGGAAAGGGCTATTGGGAGAAGTTCGGCGCGGGTTCAAGCTTTAGCATACCTGGCACTTTCATACAAGCAGAATCTCTTTCTGTTATTGATGGCTGGAATATCGTCGGGTCTCTTTCTACCCCGTTTGACACATCCAATATCAGTACCGTGCCGTCGGGGTTACGCGCTTCACCATTCTACGGCTTTAATGGTGGCTATGTGCCCGTTTCCACAATCATTCCTGGTAGCGGTTACTGGATGAAGGCAAATGGATCGGGAACGGTTATTCTCTCAACAACTTTCAAAGCGAAAAACAGCAGCACATCCTCTGTTGGTGTGAAGCCGTTTGAAGGGTATAGCTCTATCACCATCCGTGACAACCGCGGCGGAAGCCAGACTCTCTATATCGGCAAGGATGCAGGCGGGAATCATGAGATGCCGCCAGCCGGCCCTGTCGGAATTTTCGATGCGAGGTTTGATTCCCAGCGCATGGTTGAAACAATCGACAACGACCTGCATAGAGCGGTGGATTATCCCATTACATTGCAGTCCACTGCATATCCTGTGACGGTTTCATGGAACGTCAAGCCCGAACACCGGCTTGCATTGCGTGATGGGATTACAGGTTCAATCATGTCTGCGCGCAGCATCACCGGAGCCGGCCAGATGAGTATCATCAGTCCGTCAATAACGCGGCTGGTACTCTCCGCTCAGCCAGATGGCGTTCCGGCATCATTCGGCTTGGACCAGAATTTCCCCAATCCGTTCAATCCTACAACCCAAATAGGGTATGCATTGCCGGAAGCCGCAAATGTCACACTGAGAGTATTCGATATTCTGGGGCAGGAAGTGTTTTCGCTCGCAACAGGCCCGCAGAATGCCGGATACTACAACATTGAATGGAATGGGAAGAATAATGCCGGTTCCCAGCTTGCAAGCGGTATTTACTTCTACCGGTTGGAAGCAGCCGCATCATCGGGACAGCTGTTCCGCATGACACGGAAGATGACCTTGATGAAGTAACAGCATTGTTGTGATCTCCCACCGCCTGAACAAGGCTCCCGTTTCACAGACGGGAGCCTTTTGTTTTTCTATGCGAACACCTATATTGTTGCCATGAAACAAACCCTTTTCATCCTCCTGCTTACTTCACGTTTTCTGAATGCACAACAGTTGCAACTTCCCACGTATCTGCAGGAAAGTTTCAACGGGCCCGGGCTTCCTGCCGGATGGACCGTTCATCAGATTGCAGGGCCATTGGCAATTTGGGCCGTAGTAGGAACCGGAACGAACCCTCCGGCCGTACCATTTTTTGCACCCGGGCAGGCAAAGTTCAATTCTTATGATGCGGGAAGCAGTGAGCAGGCAAGGCTGGTTTCACAAGCAGTAAATCTCTCAACGGCCGTCGACCCCTTTCTTGAACTGTACATGTATCATGACGATGAATTTCCATCAATCCCCGACTCTGTCTATGTTGAGATTTCAACCGGCGATAGCCTGACAGGTCCATGGACAACGCTGCTGGGAATTCTACGGCCTTCGCAGGTAACCGGATGGAGTAAAGTCGCCGTTTCTCTTCTTGCATACGCCGGCAACAACCGTGTGTTTTCCGGATTCCGAGGCGTTAGCCGGTATGGCAATAATATATATCTGGATGAAGTCCGTATTGCCGACTCTTCTTTCCATGATATCCAGGCGGTAGCTATTGTTGAGACATCACTTGAACAAAACACCGGCCTGACAGAAAATCAGAACAGCCGTTTACCCAATCTACAGGAGAATGCACCACCTGCACTGACTATTTCGGGCACGGGATCCTCTCTCCTGTCAGTAGTGGTAAAAAATAACGGCACATTTGATGAGCCCTCATTCCAAATTGGTTGGGAACTCGATACCAAGGGTCAAATCCCTGTTTCAAACTCCAGTCCTTTACTTCGCAATGCTTTAGATACCATTTCACTGCAATTGCCTCCACTAAGTACCGGAACACACACGATATCTGCTTGGACAATACTTGCTGACGACAGCAATCACACAAATGATACACTGCGTACAGTGATCACGGTGCAGGATTCTTCCGTAGTGTTTTTTGAAGGGTTTGACGGCGGAACTTTTCCGCCTATGGGGTGGTCTGTCGTAAACAGGGACGGCGGGTTGTTTGACCCGTGGTTTCGCGGCTCGTTCACTTCGGTGTTTGTGCCATTCGAAGGGCAGGGTTTTGGCGCAAACAATTTCCAACGGGCAAACGGTACGTACATAGATGATTACCTGATTACACCTCAAATTACCGGAGCGGTACAGGCAAACACCGAAGATTCCATGATGTTCTGGGCAAGGTCGGCGTACAACCCTCCACCCTTCGCTAATTATCCTGACTCTCTTATGATTCTTGTTTCATCCAACGGAAACGATACCACGGACTTCACTGTGGTTCTGGATTACTTTGAGGTGCAGAAAACTGGCTGGACAAGAAAAGCGTACAGGCTCACGAACTTAATCCCGCAGAATGCCGATGTGTTTATTGCATTCCGGTATTTGCACTACGACGGCGGAATCAACGGAACAGCTTCCGACTTTGTTGGTATTGACGCTGTTCAGATACAGCGATTTCCCCCGCTTGCCGTTTCCCACCGGGATGTATCTCCGTTAGAATTCCGGCTTGAACAGAACTATCCAAATCCGTTTAACTCCTCTACAACAATAGAATTCAGCATCCGGGAGGCCGGCGTTGCTACGTTGGATATATTTGATATTCTCGGGAAAAAGGTAAGAACCCTCGTGAACGGACGTTTGCAGCCGGGGAACTATCAACGGATATTTGACGCAAAAGGGCTGGGGGGAGGGGTGTACTTCTACAGGCTTCAGACAATGCACACTTCACAAACAAACAAGTTGTTGTTCCTGCCTTGATTTCAAGGCGGCACCTCCCTGCTATTACTCTTATAAAAAAGGGTGGGACCGCCTTCATCTTGCGATCCCACCCTGTTCCTTCTGTCAAGAACTACTTCAGCAGAAGTGCCCGATCCGGTTTACAAACTCTCCCGAAGAATCTTCAGGCCTTCGTCAATCTCCTGGCGTGAAACATTGAGCGGTGGCCTGAACCTGATGGATCGTTCCCCGCTCGGAAGAACGATAAGGCCTTTCTGGAGCGCCTTTTTCCTGACTTCAGTGCGAAGGTCCGGCGTGGGAAGGTCAAATGCAGCAAATAAGCCACGGCCACGGGCATTGGAGACAAGGGTCGGGTGTTCTGCAGCAAGACGCTCCAGCCCCTGCACAAGATAGTCCCCCATCAGCCTAGCATTTTCAACAAGGTTCTCCTCCTCGATGATTTCCAGATACCGTTGTGAGCGGACCATGTCAATCAGATTCCCCCCCCATGTGGAGTTGATGCGGCTGGGGATCACAAACACATTGTCCTTTGCTTCATGAATGCGCTTGCCGCAGAGGAAACCACATACCTGCATCTTCTTGCCGAAGGAAATCATGTCAGGCTCAACAAAATGCTGGTGTGCCCACATCTTGCCGGTGAGGCCAATCCCTGTCTGCACTTCATCAAGAATAAGCATTGCCTCGTTTTCGTCGGCAAGCTGGCGCAGCTCCTGAAAAAACTCAGGGCGGAAATGATTATCGCCACCCTCGCCCTGGATTGGCTCAAGGATAATTGCGGCAATGTCGTCCTTGTTGATTCTGAAAGCTTCCTTCATCTGTCCGATCGCAATTTCTTCTTCCTTCTTCACATATGCGATGTTTTGCTCATTGAGGGGAAATTTCATTGCCGGATTGTGAATCCGCGGCCAGGGAAATTTTGGAAAGAGGTCGGTCTTGACAGGATCCGTATTCGTCAACGAAAGAGAATACCCGGAGCGGCCGTGAAATGCCTGCTTGAAGTGAAGAATCTGCTTCCCCTTCTCTTCTTTGTAGCCCTTTGCAAAGTTCTTTCTGATCTTCCAGTCGAAAGAAGCCTTGAGGGCGTTTTCGACTCCAAGCGTACCGCCTTCCACAAAGAACACATGTGGAAAGTACGACGGTAACGCTACCCTCTCAAAAGTCTCGAGAAAGTCGGCCTGCTCCACCGTGTAAATATCCGAACTTGAAGGCTTGTTAACTCCAACATATGCCAGCTTTTCCATAAATTCCGGCGCGGTCATCTTGGGGTGGTTCAACCCGATTGGGGATGAGGCGACAAAAGTAAAGAAGTCCAGATATCGTTTGCCATCCTTGGCATCGACAATATATGAACCTTTGCTTTTCCTGAGGTCAACGACAATTTCGAAGCCATCAACCAACATGTGCTTTGAAAGTGTGGAAAGGACTTTTCCGGGCTGGGTTCCTGGTTTCATGTGCATTATTATTCTCCTGATGAAGTTGTCACAACATTAGTGAATGAACGTTAAAATGAGTTGTGACAGCCAGTCAGAAGAACTCCTGATGCTCATACTTTGATACAAAGTACAGTTCGGATTCGAGCATGACAATTGAACCTGATGCTAATAGTTATCTATTTGTGCCCGCTGAAGGCCGCCGCTGTAATCAATGTACACAGCCTTCCATTCGGTGAAGAAATCATACACTGTCCAGCCGCCCTCGCGATGCCCGTTGCCAGTCTGCTTTACGCCGCCAAAGGGCATATGCGCTTCAGCGCCAATCGTCGGAGCATTGATGTAGGTAATGCCCGCCTTGATATCCCTGATTGCCTGAAATGCGCTATTGACATTATCGGTATAGACAGACGAAGAAAGTCCATACACTGTGTCATTGAGAATATAGATACCTTCTTCAAGGGATTTTGTTCTAATGACGGAGAGAACGGGGCCGAAGATCTCCTCTTTAGCAATACGATGATCGGGCTTAACGTCTGCAATGACCGTCGGCTTGTAGAACCATCCTCGTCCAAGTTCCGGGACGGACGGAATTGCCCCCCCGGCAACGACACGGCCTCCCTGCTGTTTCCCGATCTCCACATAACTCTCCACTGTTTTGCGCTGGCCTTCGTTCACACACGGGCCGACATCCACTCCCTGTTGCAAACCATCACCCAACTTCAGCTTCTCCACGCGCTTCACAAGCATATCGAGGAATTTATCGTGGACTTTTTCGTGGAGAATGAGGCGGCTTGTTGCTGTGCAACGCTGGCCGGTGGTACCAAACGCTCCCCAGAGAACGCCTTCAAGTGCAAGGTCAAGATTGGCATCATCCATGACGAGCTGGGCATTTTTTCCGCCGAGTTCGAGCGAAACGCGTTTCAACGTCTTTGAGGCGACCTCGGAAATCTTGATACCGACCCCGGTCGAGCCTGTAAAACTTACGAGATCAACATCCGGATGTCCGACAATAGCCATCCCGACATCACTACCGCCGCCATGCACGATATTGATGACGCCTTCGGGAACACCCGCCTCGAGAAGAATCTCAACGAGGGATGTTGCTGTAGCCGGGGTATCCGAGGCAGGCTTGAAAACAACCGTGTTGCCGGAAAGCAGAGCGGGGAATATCTTCCATGTCGGGATAGCCATGGGAAAATT
The DNA here is from genome assembly GCA_964633855.1 of uncultured Chitinophagales bacterium. GTDB lineage: Bacteria > Bacteroidota > Ignavibacteria > UBA10030 > UBA6906 > CAZWIN01. The sequence continues at coordinate 496 of CAZWIN010000144.1, read as the reverse complement.
CCAGGGCGTCACTATCCCTGCAACACCAATGGGAACACGGATCGCCATATTGAACTTGTTCGGCAACTCTGAAGGCACTGTATGCCCAAACAGGCGCCGACCTTCGGTGGAGGCGTAATATGCGGTATCAATCCCTTCCTGCACATCACCACGGGTTTCAGCGAGGACTTTCCCCATTTCCCGTGTCATTTGTTTGGATAGCTCTTCCTTGCGAGCAACCATGATGTCTCCCACCTTGCGCAGTATATCTCCGCGTTTTGGGGCGGGAACCAATCTCCACTTCTCAAATGCAGTACGCGCCGACCGCACAGCCAGATCAACATCTTCTTTGCCTGATTTTGGGAAAACACCGACAACTTCATCCCAGTTGGCAGGGTTCCGGTTTTCAAATGTCTGTCCGGACTTTGCATCAACCCACTTACCATCGATAAAGTTCTGGAATTTCTTGCTCATGTCATTTCCTTATTGTTAAGCGAGCCCAACCCGCTGAAATATA
>CAZWIN010000143.1:2920-7075 GCA_964633855.1 uncultured Chitinophagales bacterium | reverse complement strand
TAGCCTACTATTCCACACATAGAGAGATTCTTTTTTGCAGGATAATGAAACGAAGATACCGAAATGGCTTCAGAAATGCAATGAAGTAGTGGGGCTCATCCTCTTTCCTGTGAGACGATCAAGGAAATCACGGCGAGCATCCGTCCCGATTTTTCCTTGTCCCTTCTGAATGAATGAAAGAGATGCGGATCGGAGATGGTACAATGTGGGCTGATTTCAATTCTGTCAGCAGAAACACCCGAGGAGAGCAACAGACGTTGATTTGCCGATTTCAAATCGACAAACAGCTTCCCCTCCCTTGCCAAAACAACGGAAGAGTCAAACACATTTGCGACTTCCTCACCTACGCTGTAACAGCATACGCTCGCTGCGGGACCGATGAATGCCGTAATGTTTGCCGGGTCTGTCCCAAATTTCTTCTTCATTACTTCAACCGCTTGTTGCACGATCTTCAACGATGTACCGCGCCAGCCGGCATGTACCGCGGCAACAACACGGTGTTGAGTATCAACCATGAGAACAGGCACGCAATCGGCAACCGAAATTCCCAGAAATATCCCGGGGACATCCGTAACCAGCCCGTCACATTCCGGAACGTGCCCGGCAGTCGAGACCGGCTGTACAACATTGCCATGTACTTGTCCTGCTGTGACGAGGTGTTCCGGAGAGCCACTGAAAAATGCAAGAAAGCGTTTCCTGTTCTCTTCAACACTCGATGGATCGTCCCCGACTTTGAATGAAAGATTCATTCCGAAGGGTTGCAAGCTTGCACCGCCAAGCCGTGTGCTTACCCCCGCATGGGCAATTCCGGTAGACGAGAGAATGTCCGAGGTGATCACAGGAAGGGACATACCCATTACGCTACTGCAACAGGAAGATGAATATTGACCGTTGTACCTTTTCCAACGGTGCTTTCGATAGTGATACTGCCCTTCAGGTCGTCAATGGTTTTTTTTACAATGGCAAGCCCCAATCCCATTCCATCAGTCTTCGTCGAAAAATTTGGCTGGAAGAGTTTCTGCTTGACTTCATCCGGAATCCCGGAACCAAAATCCCTGAATTGAATCACAACAAATGCATCATGCTGTTCCGTACGAACAACCATGGTACCTCTGTTATTCATTGCCTGAATACCGTTCCGCATGATATTGATGAACGCTCTTCGCAATTCCTGCCGATCTGCCATAATGTGCGGGAGCTGCTCCTTGAGTGACAGGTCAAATATTACCGCTTCCTCCTGGTCAAAGAGTTGCACCGCCTCCTTCACAAGCACATTGACGTCCATTTCTTCCAGCGTTGCTTTGGGCATTCGGGCAAAATTCGAAAACTCGGACGCTATCCTGGCGAGCGCATCAATCTGCCCGATAATCATTTTGCTCATGGAGTCAAATGTTTCCCCGAAATTCGGCGCCTTGTCCTTGTACATCTGCCGCAAATGCTGAAGTGACAGCTTCATTGGTGTCAACGGATTCTTTATTTCGTGGGCGACCTGTTTTGCCATTTCCTTCCACGCAAGTTCGCGCTCCGCTTCCACCAATTCGGCACGGCTGCGTTTCAGGTCCTTTGTCATATTCTCAAATGCATTCACCAGTTCCCCGATCTCCCCATCAACACCGGGCGCATGGACATTCACATCAAGGTCTCCCCGTGCAACCAGTTTTGTTGCTTCCGTCAGGCGATGAATAGGCGCCGCTATTCGATTGGCAAATGTTGACGCGATAATCACAATGACAAACAATACAACAGCATAGACCCCAAAAATCAACGCGTTGCGCTGGGACACTTCTTTTTCCAGTTCCTCCAGACGGTAGAGAGACGGCACAGAAACCACACAAAGAATCTTTCCCGATTCATCAAGGATGGGTGAATATCCGACAGCATATTGATACCGGCCAATGGATTCGTCTTGTACAAGAAACCGCTTGCCCTTCATGTGGATATTTGCGTATACTTTTCCTTCCAGCCTCCGGTCAAGAATACCCGCTTCGTAAAGTTCCGGCCTGCTGCTGACAAGAAGTTCTCTCTCCCTGTATACATTGAAATCAGCCCCCGTTACTTCGGCAATTCTTTCCGCCACGGTGTTACTGAATCCAACTTTGCTGTGATACACCAACTCCGGCAACTGTTGCTTCACGGATGTTGAAACGGCGGAGATTTCCTGTGTAAGCTGTTTCTGTGTGGATTCCATAAGCCGTTCTCGGGCGATGATGCGGCCGTAAAGCGCAAGCGCGATAATCGGAACCACTGCAGTTACCAGCAACGCACCAAGCAATTTGTCCCTGAAGGAAGGCACAAACTGCCGTCGCTGGTAAAAGCGCAGGAGGAACATAGCCAGCAGGGTAACGGCGACAACAATGGAGTAATACACCATCACCTTTACGACATTGAATAGATGCCAGCCAAGACCGGGGGTTTGAAGCGCCAACGCAACGACCTCTCCTTGCATGCCCGGCCGTAGCGCATAAAGATTCTCATAGGAAACACCGTTCACTCTTTCATCCGCCCAGACGAAAGCTTCTGCCCCCATCGCGAGCCGTTGTTGTACGATTGATGGTATGGTATGTCCGATGGGCAGATTTGCATCGGTGGAAAGAAACAATATCCCATCGCGGTATTGTGACAGACTGATAGGCCTGTAGAAAGACTCGAGTGTTTCATTCGTCACGCTTCTGAGAATTGACGGGCTTTCTCCACGAAAGAGCGTCTGCTGCCCTGCTGCGACAACAACAATCCCCCAACCAAGTAACCGGCCGTCAATACTCAAGAGTGGAGTTGACCCCGAATACACTTTTGCGGCGTAGATCCCTGATCCCGTTTCATGTACTGCAATGGCCCTCTTTAGCGGGAGCGGAATATCACGGGGCAATGGCCCGCCCAACAAACTTTGTCCACCAAGAGTAAACTGGCTTAAGACAGCACCTGTCGAATCTATCAGCGAAAATCGGCAGGAATATCCTTCCTTGCTTATGGCGCTGTGTGCCCAACCGGTAAATGCCAGCTTTTCCACTTCATCCGTTGAACCGCCCAGTATCTTGTCCAGCGTTTCATCGTTGGAAAACCCTTTCAAGGCCTCATCCACGGCAAACTTCAGCCAGCCATCCACGGGCCGGATAACTTCGGCGGCAAATGTTTGAAGTCGTTCCCTGTCTTTTTCATGCACCTGCTCATCAAGCAATGGATAAAAAAACATCGCGGACAAACCAAACGCCATCAGGAGGTTTCTACGGGTAGCGAGCGGTCGGGACTGCCTGTAGTTGTTGTGCAAGCGGTAGGTGAATACCAATATGCCCGCGCCAAACAATAACCTGTACGGCGTTGACATTAACGGAGCGGGCTGAACAATACCGAACAAAACCGAAGCAATTACCATAAGCAAGCCAACAACTACCCATCCGGTGTGTGCACCCGCCCTGATTTTCCACGTTGACCCCACAAGGCTTAAGTTGAAGGAGGTGAGTCCAACAGTGACAACAATCAGCGAAAAGCTTATGGCAAAAAGGTTCAACACCATAACACCGAGTTCAAACGATGGTATGATCACTGCCGGATCGGTATAACTCAACGTTGAATCAAACACCACGCTCCGGATTGTTGCCCCATACCCGCGGAGCAACAGATACATAACAATCGGTGAGAGAATCATGAGGGCAAGCCGGGCGAAAGAATTGTCCGGATGCCACCAGGGTGATTGACGGCGGACGCGTGCGATGACAAACAGGAGAATGAACAGTACATTCAGAAGCAAGGTGAAGGCGGTGATAGTCATTTCACCTATTGATCTCGCCAGTCCGTTCCCGAATGTTGATGCGAAGAAAGACGGATCGAAAATTCCGGTATCAATAAAGAATGAAGGGAAACCGAGCCAGAGCAAGCTGTAACGAGCCAGCCAAAGGACGGCTGTTACGGCAAGACTTTTGTAAAACAATGTTTCCCAACGCAAGGCCATCCTGATGACAGCAAAGGTTGAGAGAAACGCAAGAATTGAGAGTAAGAGTGCAATGACTCTGTTGAATTGAAGGCTGACCGCCTCCATAAATGCCGAACGTGTCGGCCGCATGACACTCACAACACCGACTTTTGAACTGTCAATACCAAAAAGTTCGGCTGAGAGGTATCTCCCATCTTTCCGGAGTTCCGCCAGGGGTGAAAAATCAA
>CAZWIN010000143.1:2244-2910 GCA_964633855.1 uncultured Chitinophagales bacterium | reverse complement strand
CCCTTCACGATTAATGAATTTATTGCTGAGAGGATATTTGACCTCAATAGATTTCCGGACAACCAGCGCGCCAAGGATTTTCCCTTCGTACCTGGCCGGTGCTGCCACTAATAATTGGGAGACAAGTGGCCCGCCGGTAACAAAGGAAACCAGACGCCCTTCAAGGACGTTTCTGATTTCCTGTTCCAGGTTCGGCCCGCCCTTCCCTTCCCATGCGATAAGGTTCCCCGACCGGTTGTATACTTCTATTCCGACTCCGTGGTAGCGGCCCGCGTCTGCGATGTATTCAAACAGGGTTGTCCGATCCAGACTGTCGGCAAACAAATGACCGAGCAAGTCATCCTTACCGGCAAGTTCCGCGGCGATCCTGCGCATGGAGCGCTGAACGTCAAAAAATGCCCGCTTCGATTCCACCAGATATGCACGGGCCTCCTCATCAGAAATCCGGTCCCATGAATTCTGGTAATGTGTCAGGATAAGATACTCGCCTATCTTGCAAAGCCCAGCAAGCACCAAAACAAAAAAGACGATCCCGAACACTCGAGAACGTCTTGACAACAACGCTTTTGCGCGTCGTAAAAGAGTCATTTCTCCATTATGAGAAAGTGATTTGGGTGATCACCCACTTGTCCCCAGCTCTTGTTACTGCTACATACACCTGCAAGC
>CAZWIN010000143.1:0-2234 GCA_964633855.1 uncultured Chitinophagales bacterium | reverse complement strand
TTGATATTGACTCCCGCACTCCCCGTTGCATACGGATTCGGGTTTGAGTCAAGGTCATCGCTTGGGGACAATTCAAGATAGAGAATTCTGCGGTTCTGCAGGTAATTCTCCAAAACATAATACGCTTGTTTGGAACTGAACAAACCATTTTCCCCGTCACGCAAATTCAGCGTAACATGCGAACCGAGATGAGGCGCAAGAAGGCTGACCCTTCCTGAAAGGAGCGCTTCCTGAATACTGGAAAAGAACTGTCTCAACTCTTCGCCTCTGCGACCCGGGCGGTTGCGCTGTGACTGATTCGATTCTTCTGAAGTAATGCGCTGATACTGAGGGTTGCGGGTAAGTGGAGCATGAGGAGAAGTACGATACTCTGCAGTGTCTCGCTTGCGCTCGGTTTCCCGTGCCTGCCGCTTGCTGTCAAACCGGTCCTGCGCCGGACTTGCAATTGAAAAAACCACTACCGCAAATAATACTTCTCTAGCAATCCGCATGCATTTTACCTTCTTTCTCGTTACAAAATAATCTATACTGCCTGAAAAGTCAATCAAGAAACAATGGAGAGGGGCAACGCTCATCCGCCCACCATCCAGTACGGAGGATCGCTGCCCGCATCTCCATTGATGCTCTGTCTCATTCCTTTCAACAGCACATGTTCCCTCTTTAGGAAATGAGACAGCCCGTCCCTCCCAATCTCCACCACACCCTGATTCTCACGAACCGGGAGCAGATTTACCAATCAGGCCACCATCCAACCTCACTGACAAATCCGGCTCCCGCCCGTTTAACGCTCCATGCGAAAAGTTGTTTGAACCTTTCTCTCTCAAGCATGGAATGAATCCCCTTCTCGTGACAACCACAAATGGAGAGGAACCGCCTCTACAGCCACCATCCAACCGTACAGACGGCCCCTTTTCTCCATCGTGGCTTCCACTTGTCCGCATCAACACACTCCCTCCTTCACCACTGGACAAGAATTTTCAATCAGTTTCTTAAGCTCGCTACAGCTTTTGCATTACCCCGGCCACCCGTACTTACCGGCCTCAACAAAGGGTTTGCAGACTGCAACTGATATGCCCAATCAAAGACAACACGGTTCGGTGAAATTGCTGTTACCCTGAATTTCGAGTAGTGATCATCCCACGTCCAGACCACATATGTGTGGCCAACCTGTAGATGGACATCATGCGTCGGCGACCATCCTGAAGCAGGGGCAAGCCTGATATCCTGCAATGAAGAAGTCGTCCCCATGTCCTGAATGTCCGTATCGCTCCTGACGTTCATGTACAACTCGCCATTGTAATTCTCAAAATACACATCCGCATTCTGATCGTTGTAGGGGACGATCGAGTATGAAGAGAAATCATATCCCGAAACGGAAGCGAACTGCCGGTAATTGTAGAGTACCACATCGTATCCTTCCGGACGAGGTACGTCATATACAACATCTCTGCTCAGATCACTTTCGTTTCCATCATAGTCATAAGCTGTAACAGCATAGTAGTACGTATTTCCGTTCCGGGCACCATCATCCATAAAATGGTTTGAGGTGGTTGAGCCAATCAGTTCATAGCGGCCGTTGTATGATGTCCCAACAAAAATATTATAGCCGGCGACATCGGATTCACGGTTCTGGTTCCAGTGAAGATCAATGAAGTTATCGCCTGTTTCTGTCCGGAGGTTACGGGGCGAATCGGGAGGAGTGGTATCAAAGACATTCACCATATCTTTACACCCTGCGGTCAACATCGCTATAATAGCAGCGCCTACCCAAACCAGTTTCATAGTCGTAATCGAGAATTGATTGTACTATTCAAGTTCTGATTTTGAGAGGGTCAAACATCATGCCATATGACCGCGGGGAAAAGGATGCGTTAGGCGCTTGTTTTCGCTCATTGCGGGAGAGGAAAAGAGAGAGAATTGTATGCTATCGTGTTCAGTCGTCCACAATAGCATACGAAAAGCAGGCTGGTTTACGCTTTATAACCAGAATTCCTGGCCATTATTAATAACTCCAAGGGGTTTACCGGTGAGCCTGAAGCCGCCGAATGGTGTATTTTTGGATTTAGAGCAGAGCTTTGCCGGCTGCACCACCCACTCAGCAACGGGATCAAAAATGGTGAGATTCGCTTCTTCGTTTTCGGTTATTTTGATGGCTGGAAGATGGAGGATCTTTCGTGGATTTGTTGAGAGCTTTTCAATGAGCTGAGAGAGAGTCAGCACCTTCTTTTGCACCA
>CAZWIN010000142.1:0-7085 GCA_964633855.1 uncultured Chitinophagales bacterium | reverse complement strand
GACAAAACGCAAGACGATTTTAAGCGGGATGCGACCGACGGGCAAGCTGCACCTCGGGCATCTCGTGGGAGCACTCGAAAACTGGGTGGCTCTCCAGCACGAATACAATAACTACCATCTCATCGCAGACTATCACGCACTGACCACCAACCCTGATTCCTCGGGCATTCACCAGAATTCGATTGATATGTTGATTGACTGGCTTGCCGCGGGAATTGACCCGGTACAAAGCCCTGTGTTCCGACAATCGCAGATCAAAGAGCACACGGAACTTCACCTGCTGTTCTCGATGCTGATCACCACATCGCGGCTTGAGCGCAACCCGGCGGTCAAAGAACAGGTGCGCGACCTGAATATTGAAAACGTAAGCTACGGCCATCTTGGGTATCCCGTACTGCAGGCGGCTGATATTCTGCTCTACAAAGGCGACTTGGTTCCGGTCGGGGAAGATCAACTCCCTCATGTGGAGATCTCCCGTGAGATTGCACGGCGGTTCAATAACCAGTATTCTCAGGTGTTTCCCGAGCCGGAGGCGAAGCTGACAAAGTTTGCACGTCTTCCCGGACTCGACGGTATGGACAAGAAGATGAGTAAGTCGGCAGGCAACACTGTCCTGTTATCTGATTCACCGGAAGAAATCCAGAAAAAACTTCGTACCGCAGTCACAGACCCGCAGAAGGTCAGAAAGAATGACCCCGGACGTCCTGAAATCTGCCTTGTTTTTACGTATCATAACAAATTCAACAAGGATGAATCAGGCCAGATTGAATCCGACTGCAAAACCGGTGCGCTCGGATGCGTGGATTGCAAGATGCGGGTTGCGAAAAGAATTGCGGAAACACTTGCTCCGATCAGGGAAAAGCGTGCGCACTACGAATCAAGTCCTGATGAAGTGAAGGATATTCTTCACGACGGAGAGAAACGGGCACGCGTGCGAGCAGAATCAACAATGAACGAAGTACACACTGCCATGGGATTGGGCTGATGGCCAATTATCGTGTAAAGCTGACGGAGTTTGAAGGGCCGCTCGATTTGCTGTTGTTCTTCATCAAGCGGGATGAATTGGATATCTACAACATTCCGATTGCGCGAATTGCCAAGGAATTTGTCGAATACCTTCATCTGATGGCAACGCTCGACCTTGAAGTGGCGGGCGAGTTTATTGTCATGGCAGCGACGCTGATGCAGATCAAGGTGAAGATGCTGTTGCCGAAGCTCGATGGCGAAGAGGAAGAAGAAGATCCCCGTGCGGAGCTTGTCCGCAGGCTGATCGAATATAAGCGCTACAAGGAGATGGCCGTGGAGATTTCCGCCATGGAGGATGTGCAGCGCAAAGTGTACTACAGGAAATTCTTCCATGCAGACCCCAAAATGCAGCTTGTTGAGGAAGAGGAGGATATCCTCAAGGATGTCACGCTCTTCAACCTGATCACGGCATTCAAGCGGGCGCTGGATTCGATGCCGAAGAAGGTTGTCCACGAAGTGAACTTGCTGAACGTCTCGATTGACGAGCAAATGAGCTTTACGCTTGACTATTTGCGTGTTCACAAAGAGGCCACGCTGATGAGCTTGGTTTCCCATATGACGGAGAAGATGCGGATTATTGTGACGGTGATTGCGCTTCTTGAAATGACAAAGAACAAAGTGATTTCCCTGACCTCAACAGAAACAGGGGATGACATCATGATCAAACCCCTGACAACGGATTTCTCACTATCCATAACGGCGGCATGAGCGAACAACTCAATTTTGGCGAATCAATCCCCACTGTCAAGGAAATCATCGAGGCGTTGATTTTTGCCAGCGATGAACCTTTGACACTCAAAGATATCATCACGATCTTCGGCACGTTGGATGATACTGAACGTCCGCGGCGGATCAACGAAGACACGGTTCTTGATCACATTCAGAAACTGAATGAGGAATATGAACAGACCGGACGGCCGTTCAGAGTGGTAAAGATTGCAGGCGGATACCAGTTTGCGACGCAGCCGCGATTCTCCGTCTGGCTCGGCAAGATGCTCAAAGAGAAATCGAAACGGAAGCTTTCTATTTCGGCGCTTGAAAGCCTCGCGGTGATAGCCTACAAACAGCCCGTGACGAAGCCGGAAATCGAAGCCATTCGCGGCGTGAATGCCGACTACGTACTACGGACGCTGCTCGAACGGAACCTTGTCACCATTGTAGGACGTGCCGCCTCACCCGGACGGCCGTTGCTTTATGGTACTACGAAGGAATTTCTCAAGCATTTCGGCATCAACGACCTTTCCGAGTTGCCCAAGCCGCGTGAGATTGACGAGTTGATGGCGGAAGCGGAATTCGAAGTGGAAAAGCAACTACTCAAGGAGATGGAAGCGAAACAGTCGGGCGGAGACACGGATGCTGCAGGAGGCGAACAGCGGGCAGGAGAGAATAGCAGTGCCGAGGACAGTTTCGAGAGCCTGACAAGTGACCCGGTGTAACCGGGCTTGTTGATACGTTGGTTCCTTCCTCTTGCTGCCTTGCCGGCGATATGCCTAAATGAATATGCTGCCGCCTCTTTCCTTTCCCCACCCTCTGAGAATTAATATTCTGTAAGAACACAGGACGCATGAAACCGAAAAGAAAACCAGAACCCGTAGGCCTTGTCAGGTTGAACCGTTACCTGAGTATGTGCGGAGTTTCATCACGGCGCAAGGCCGACGAGATGATCACCTCCGGCAAAGTGCAGGTTAATGGAGAGCCTGCGACCGAGCTTGGAACGAAGATCCATCCGAAACGCGACAAAGTAGTTGTGAATGGCAAGCAGATAGTACAGGTGCACGATTATCTGTACCTCGTCATGAACAAGCCCAAGGATACCATTACAACAATGAGCGATGAGCGGGGGCGTACCACGGTGATGAGCCTGCTCCATGCAAAGCAAAGAGTGTATCCCATCGGGAGGCTTGACCGCAATACGACCGGAGTGCTGCTGTTCACCAATGACGGCGAATTTGCCAACAGGCTTATGCACCCGAAGTTTGAAATTCCCAAATCGTATCTTGTCGTGTGTGAGACGGTGGTGAAGCAGGAACATCTCGATCGGCTTCGCAAAGGAATCAAGCTGGAAGACGGGGTCACTGCTTCAGCGGAGGTTCACGTTATCCCCGGGGGACGCGGGAAACAGATCGGTATCACTATTCATGAAGGGCGCAACCGGCAGGTGCGGAGGATGTTTGAAACGCTTGACTATGAGGTCATGAAACTTGACCGTGTTGCCTACGGACCTGTTACACATGAGGGGATCGCCCGCGGAGGGACGAGAAGCCTCACCCGCAAAGAGGTGCGTGAACTCAGACGCCTTGCAGGAATGGACGAAGAAGCATGATTGCCTTTGGGAAAAACACACATATTGGAGCGCCGATCAACGTGATATACAGACTGCTGTTTGTGATTCTCTGCTGCCAGCATATCGTCAATGCCCAGCCTTTAGACACGTTCACCACAATAGTCAAAACACGGGGGAAAGCGTTGATGAAGGAAGCTGCTTCCCCTGACACAACTGACGGGAAGGGCACGTTCCTCCGGTTTATTGATATGCTTGCGCGAGAAACGGGCAAGGCGGGAGACAACACCACGGCATCGCGGCTTACGAGAGCTGTTACTGACCCCAACACGAAGGATATCCCGAAGACAGAACTCGCCTGGGCGACACATGTGTTCGCTCGGGAATATTACAAGGACGATATCATTCGTGAGACAGCGGAACTGATGAAGTTCAAGACCTATGCCACGGACGTGCCGAATCGCCAGAACCCGGAGTTCGTCAAACAGAAACATTACCTGGAAGCGCTTGCCGGCAAACTCGGATTGAACTACCGCGATGTAGGGGGCTATGTGCAGGAAATCTGGATAGGCGACGGCAAAGAATCGTTCGGCATCATGTCGCATTCGGATGTGCAGCCGGTTGACGAGAAAGGATGGTCGCATGACCCGTGGAGCGGCGCAATCATTGACGGAAAAATCTGGGGGAGAGGTTCCGTTGACGACAAGGGGCCGATTGTTGCCGTGATGTATGGAATGCGCGCGTTGCTTGATGCGAGGCTGCCCTTGCAAAAGAAGATCATCCTGCTTGTGGGAACGGATGAGGAGTCTGCCAATGAAGACGTCGCGACATATCTCCAGACGAACAGCGCGCCCGACCAGACGATTGTTGTTGATTCGAACTTTCCGGTAGTATGTGCGGAAAAAGGATGGTGCGGCGTATGGCTGAACATTCCAAGAAATGCCGGAAATAATACCGGGAAGGGATTGCTCGTCACCAGTGTGTTAGCCGGGTTCTCTCCATCCATTGTTCCGGAGAAGGCTACGGCAACGATTGTGAATACAGATGGAACTGCATCCTCCGCGAAGAGCGTGTTGGAAGCAAAATCGAAGTCCTTTATGCAGAAAAGAAAGGGCTCCAAAATTACCATAACGGTTTCAGGAGATACGTTGCACCTGACTGCCAACGGTAAGTCGGTACATTCGGCGTCACCGGAGAAAGGGCACAATGCCTTGATGGATTTGCTGGTGTTTCTGGATATGGATGCGGCGGTGCTTCCCAATGCCTACGGCCTTATGGCAAAGTTTGCCTCGACGTATATCGGCTTTGAGCTGAATGGAAAAAGCCTGGGTGTTGCATGGAAAGATGATTTTATGGGAGAGGTTTCCGTTTCGGCGAACATGTTTTCTGAGACGGATACCACGTTGATGTATATGTTCAATTTCCGCATCCCGAAGGGGATAGACTCCACAACAATCGTGCACGCACTCGATTCACGTTTTGAAGAATTCGGGACAAAGCACGGGTTCAGGTTTTCCGACGAGCGTTATATCAGCAAGCCGCTCTACAATGACCCCGAATCTCCTTTTGTGCAGAAACTTCTGGGAATCTACAATTCCGTAACGGGCGAAAAACGCAAGGCGCAATCCACAGGTGGCGGAACATATGCGAAGCGCATCCCCAATGCTGTTGTGTTCGGCCCGGCGTTGCCGGACGAAGAATACCTCGGCCATCGCCCGGACGAATACCTCAAGGTCAGCACACTCATCAAGAATATTGAAATCCTGACGCATACGCTGGTGGAGTTTGGATTGTAGGGTAGAGGTGAGTGGTGGGCTTCGTGTTTGGTTAAACTGGAGTTAGCAAAGATGAAGAAACTGGTGCTCGCAACAATCTGCTTTGTGATTGCTGGCGCATCGCAGTCCTTTGCCCAGCCTTGGATTCATAGCTCGCCGACAGATGTCCCCGCTACATTCTACGATATCCGACGTTCATTTAACCGCTATTGGGAGGGGAAAGATCATAAGGAGAGGGGAAAAGGATGGAAAGCATTCAAGCGTTGGGAGTGGTTTTGGCAACAACGCGTATATCCAATGGGACAATTCCCGAATCCAATGCAGTTGTTCAACGAGTATGCGAAAAGTCAGGGACAAAGAAGACGTTCCACCGAGCGCTTCTCTGGCAGCTGGACGGAAATAGGACCCATACAGTCCGCTGGCGGGTCAGGAGGACTTGGACGAATTAATTGTGTTCGGGTGGATCCTATTAATCAAAACGTGATATGGGCAGGGGCTCCTTCTGGTGGTTTGTGGAAGTCAACGGACAGTGGACAAACTTGGTTACCTAAGACAGACGAACTGCCAAGCATTGGCGTTACAGATATCATCATCGACCCAGCCGACACAGACATCATGTATATGGCTACAGGTGATGGTGATGCAACAGCCACATACAGTATTGGTGTGCTAAAGTCAACGGATGGTGGGTCTTCTTGGGATACCACGGGGTTAAATTGGAGAGAGTTCCAATCTCGTAGAATCAGCCGGATACTCATGTCACCCGTGGATCGAAACACGATTATTGCCGGTGGCAGCGGAATCTTTAAGTCCAGTGATGGAGGATTGACATGGATACAAACTTCTTTGGAGTCTATACACGACATCGAGTTTCGGCCGAATGATCAACAAATAGTCTACGCGGCCGGTTCAACCGGTGCAGTATTCAGATCAACTGATGGCGGTACTTCTTGGACACGGTGCACGAACGGATTACCCGTGGAAGGTGGAAGAGTAGCGCTTGGGGTGAGCCCCGCACAATCAGACGTTGTCTATGCCCTGCTGACGAACGGGTCGAATAGTGGATTTCTTGGTCTCTATCGTTCGACAAACTCTGGAGATGATTGGACATTGCAATCAAACTCTCCAAACCTCCTCGGGTCGAATCGTAACGGGTCGGATGTCGGTGGACAAGGTTGGTATGACCTTTCAATTGCGGTCTCCACAACAAATGTTGATGAGGTATTTGTCGGAGGAATTAATATTTGGAGGTCTTCCGACGGTGGTGTAACCTGGCAAATCAAGACGCTCTGGTATGACTCCCAGTCAATCGCCACTGTTCATGCGGATCATCATGATCTTTTCTTTGTTCCGGGGACAAACATCCTTTATGACGCAAACGATGGGGGTGTGCATCGAACCACTGATGGAGGAGAGGCGTGGGAATGGTTGGGGAGCGGGTTGAGGATCACTCAGTTTTATCGATTTAGTGGATCCATCATGAATCCTGATATGGTGCTTGCAGGCTCACAGGATAATGGGGTAAAGAAATATCAAGGCGGCGAATGGTACGATGTGGTTGGCGGTGATGGAATGGAGACCATTATAGATTATACGAATCCCAATGTATTATATGGAGAATTTGAATTTGGCCAAATATTCAAATCCATGGATGGTGGTCATTTTATTTCTCCAATTTCCAACCAGATTCTTGATCAAGGGGCGTGGGTTACACCTTTCTGCATTCATCCAACAAACCCGAACATATTGTTTGCCGGGTACTTGAAAGTTTGGAAGACAATAGATGGGGGAGAGAGTTGGGACCCTATCAGCGGTCAGGGCGCTAGCCCCTTGGAGGTGTTGGTCATTGCGCCATCTGATCCAGGCAGGATATATAGTGGTACCGGTTCAACCCTATCTACTACCTCCAACGGTGGTGTCTCATGGACAAGCATGACATCTCCATCAGGTGCAGGTTCAATTACGTCGCTAGCAATAAGTCCCCGGAACCCGGAGAACATATG
>CAZWIN010000141.1:0-7090 GCA_964633855.1 uncultured Chitinophagales bacterium | reverse complement strand
GGAGGGAAATCGAGCGTGTTTAATTGAATAAGCCCTCCGGTAAAATCACCCGGCAAATCCGGTGTGGCCGTTTTAGTGACCGTCATGTTTTCCAGCAGGTTGGCGGGAATAAGGTCGAAGGTAAAACTTTTTTTGTCGGTGTCTGTATCGGTGCTTGTAACGGAAACACCGTTCAGCGTGGCGCCGTTGTATCGGTCGGTCGCTCCGCGTACAAATACGAACTTGTTGTCAACAATGGTCACACCCGTAACGCGTTTCAATGCGTCGCCGGAGGTTACATCAGGGCTTTTCTTCACCTGCTCGATACTCACTATATCACCAATGGTCGCGGATTTTTTCCTCTGTGCAAGTACGGCGCTCTCCGTGTTGAGTTGTCGTTCGGCAGTCACGGTAACTTCCTCTGTGGTCACTTCCTGTGAAATCAGGTTGTAGTCAAGTTTCAATGATTCTCCCCTGCTTACACGAATTCCGGTGACAGTACTGGGCGCATACCCGACAAACGAGAATTTGAGCGTGAATGGTTCTTCGGGCACCCCCTTGATTTCGTATTTGCCGTCAAGGTCTGTTGTTGCGCCAAGCCCTGTTCCTGCAACAAGAACATTGACGCCGACAAGCTCTTCACCTGTCCCTGAATCTCTGACTGTACCGCCGACAGTTCCTTGGCTGTACGCCTTTGATTGTATAAGGCAAAAAAGAGCGACCACAGCGAATTGGGAAACTCTCGAAGAAGGCATATTGATCCTGCTTTAATTTCGTTGAATAGTGAGTGTGCAAGGCTGGGTAACAAACACCCAGTATGCTTGTCCCGGTTCAAGTACAGCCGGCGTAAAATACCCTGCTCCGTTGAATCCTTTGATGGAGTTTCCCAACAATGCTTCCGGGGGGTTGGATGTCAGCGATGAAAGTGTTACGCGAAACGAGATTGAGCCGATAAGGACCCAACGATTGGCAGACTCTACAACCAGAGATATGCTGTCACATGTGCTTCCGCCAACGGCGGCAACGGACGGTGCACCAAACTTCACCCAGTAGCCTTTGCCAATGGCAAGTGTATCCTCCCCTTGATAGGAAGCCCCGTTGAAACCATACACTGGAGCGGTTACTCCGGGAAACCGTGCGGCTGCACTCATATCAGTTGCTGATCGTGGAACGGAAAGCATGTTCCATCCCGCAAACACAGGTATTAATGATTCATGTGTTAGCTGCCCTGAATTCAGGATTCGTTCAGCATAAATATCTTGTTCAAGCCCGTTTCGAATATCCTGCCATACAACAACAGCCCCTCCTGCACCATCTGCCAGCATTCTATGCGACGACTGAAAACCGTTCGCTGTTGTCACCGGCACACCATTCATTCTCCAGATTGTGGTGCCTGCGGAATCGAGCTTCTGCGCATAGATGTCCCAGCCGGGTGTATTTCTTACATCAGCCCAAGAAGCGATGAACCCGCCCTGGTTATCGCTGATCAGCGACAGCCCGGTTTGATTAGGCTCTATGTCCGCAACAAGAACCCCAGCACTATCCCAAACAGACGAACCGGTAGAGTCAAAACGTTCCGCGTAGATATCAATGCCATTTCCGCGACCATCCTGATAGGCAACGATGGCACCGCCATGATCATCACCCAGCAATGTGATCTCCAATTGATTCCCAACTACATTACTTACAAACAAGCCATTAGCGGGCCATAGGATGTTTCCGGCAGTATTCAACCGTTGCATGTAAATTTGTTGATCCGTGCTTCGCCAGTCGTCCCATGCGATAATAGCTCCGCCTTTTCCATCGCTGACAATTGAAGGAAGATTGTGCTGTTCCGGAAGAAGAACCACGCCAATACCGTTTGGATTCCACTGTGGCAGCCCAAAAGCATTTACACGCTGCGCATACACATCAGCATCACCTGTCCGTTCGTCAGTCCAGGCAATAATAGCACCATGCGCTCCGTCCGGAGTGGCTGTTGGTTCATACTGGATATTCGTAGCAACACAAACAGAAACGCCGTTGATTGTCCATTGGACTATTCCGGAACCATTGACATGTTGTGCATAAATATCGCCGGCATCAGAACGTTCATCTCGCCAGACAACAATGGCTCCTCCGGCCTCATCCGGGATAACAACCGGATCGAGTTGCGATCCTGCCGCAATACAAATTGCTATTCCCTCCGTACTCCACATCATATTCCCTAAAGAGTCAATGCGCTGGGCATAAATGTCACCGGCATCAGAGCGTTTGTCAACCCACGCAATAATGGCTCCGCCGGAGCCGTCACTTACCGCATCCGGAAATGTTTGATCGGCTGCTGCCGTGGAAACGGGAACCCCGTTTGTCATCCAACATGCAAAACCATCTACTGTGTATCGCTGTGCATAAATATTGGAATTTGAAACCCCTGCCCTTTTATCCATCCACACCATTATCCCTCCGCCTGCTGTGCCTGTCACAATAACAGGAGTCTCTTGGTCGTTAGGCTGAACACATATTGGAGTGTTGGCTGTAGAATCACCAGACCATTGAGAGTTACTTGTGTTGAGGTTGAAAAAGAAGATGAGGCTAAAGAGAGAGAAGCGAACGCGGAACCAAAAACTCATGAGTGCACCTTACGCGGTATTTTCATTGTGCAAACTCTCTACCCACTGGGTAATCTTGCGCTTGATGGCATCCCGGACAAAACGGGTGTTTTGAAGCTGCTCCCGTTGCGAGCCGGTAAAACTTGCAGGATCAGGAAAACTCCAATGAAGAGTCTTTGTTACGCCCGGGAATACGGGGCATCGCTCTCCGCTGATTTCATCACACACAGTAATAACGTACTCGAATATTCTTCCCGACCTGTAGAGCTCAAACACATCATTTGTACCCTGTGAGGAAATATCCATGCCTGCATCGCTCATGGCTTTGACAGCGAGAGAGTTCAGCGGGGCAGGATCCACTCCGGCGCTTTCCGCCTGGAATTCGTCTCCAAAAAGATGGTTCAACCACGCCTCGGCCATTTGACTACGTGCGCTGTTGTGGGTACAGACGAATAAGACGCGTACTTTTCCGGCAGTTGCCAATACAAACGGCTTGATTTTGGAGATTCTATTGTTTACACTGCTCACGCAAACGGCAGAGCCTCGGCTCTGTGGGATCACCAAGTCTCGTTGTTTGCAAAGGGGCGGCACGTCAATGCCGCCCCTTCTGTTTGTCCTTTCCACGGACTTGCCTGGGTCCGAAGGTGGGGACAGAATGTTCGATTCTACAGCAGGCAGCAATTAAGTACGAAAGGTGAACTACCAGTCAACAACGGAGGACAAGATACACGGAGAGAGTTAAGGGAATATTACCGCTATGTTACCAAATTGTTAAGTATGGTTCCATTTCCAAACGGGCTGCTTTGACCCGGCACTATCCGGAGGACACGAGTCGTGAGTAGCTTAAAAGCAGGTCAAGAGGATGGAGATTGCGTATTTGCGATTGATTTTTTCCTTTGATAAATAGTCGCAAACAGAACCTTCACTGTGCGAGTTGCCAAGAGTGCATTGAAAAGTTAACACTGAAGGGATCCTTCGTGAATCGAATTACAATTCATTCACTTATCGAAAGTGCGAACATAGAGTTGCAACTACACTACGCGAGGGAGACAGGCATTAGGACACTACCCCTTCTAGACTTTTCTTGCAATTACGTTACACTTTTTCTATATTGATCAAGTCAACAGAGCGCCTAACACTTTTTGGAACTTTGGAAGAGTGGAACGGAGCAAAGTTGGCGAATACAGAGAGATTTCCCAAGGGGTGGTAGCTCAGCTTGGTTAGAGCGCCTGCCTGTCACGCAGGAGGTCGCGGGTTCGAGTCCCGTCCGCCCCGCAAAAGCCCGTCCCAAAGACGGGTTTTCTATTTGCAGAATAAGTTTAGTACGAAAGCGCATTCTGAAGCCACCTCATCCTATGAATTTACCACGTTTATCAATATTCAGCGGATCAGTTTCCGCAGGAGTAGCTGTCGCTTTGGGAGCGTTCGGTGCACATGGGTTGAAGAACATCCTCACATCGGAAATGCTTGCCGTGTTCGAGACTGCCGTGCGCTATCAAATGTATCATGCTTTTGCCATGATTGCCGTCGGCTTGGCTGCAAGCCGCGCACAGGAAGGCCAGCGTAGTGGATTCACTCTTCCCTTCCGCCTTTTTGCTGCCGGCACGGTATTCTTCAGCGGAAGCCTCTACCTTCTCTGTCTTTCGGGCCTGACATGGTTAGGCGCAATCACGCCCGCCGGCGGAGTCTGTTTCATCCTTGGATGGCTGGCTTTCGCGTACAAAGCTCGGAAACTTCTCTAAGTTGTCTTTGTTAGCCAGAATGATATATTTACTCGCGAACGACTATGGCTGTTGTTTGTACTTCGTTCAACACCCAACATTCGCCTGGAGGCAATAATGAAAAACACACTTGCAGCATTTGCCCTTGTTCTTCTGCTTTCGGTGGCGGCACTTGCGCAGAATATGCAAAAGGGGGACTTCTCAGCAAACATCACCTCGGAAAACTGGATGCTTAACGGCGGCACAGGCGCGCGTACACACATTGTCTTTGTGAAGTTCGACAAGCCATTCACAGCAATACCCACCGTCATGGTTTCTCTCACCGGCTATGACGCGGCAGCAGGAAAAGACGGGAATGTCCGTGTTTCCATCAAACCTGAGAATATCTCACGCGATGGATTTGTCATCAAAGTATCCACCGGAGGTGACAGCCGGATTGCCGGTATTGAAGGTTCTTGGATTGCTTGGGGGAAATAATCCCTCATTCGTTTTCCATCCAAACAACTCCCGCAAGTTGAGTGGTCAGATCGAAGGATGAGATGCCGTTATAGCAACATCCGGTATCTCATCAATTATCAAAAATGAGTGCTTTTCTCTATTCGGATAAAACTGCTCTGTCCAATAAACAGCCGCAAAACAGTCTCCTATAGCCGGTCCATCCCCTTCTGCTTGACCTTACCCTGAATATTACCGAACTTTGCTCCATGTTTGTCTAACAAAGTGGGGGGGCGGTGATGAAATTCTTTTCTGGACTGGTTCTTGCAATATTACTTGTGGCGATACTCTGGGTTGGTTTTGCTCTTTGGACAGGCATCTATTCGTTGTATTCCATCCCCCCTTCAAAAGATGATGTGCAAGGTGCCACTCTTCTTGTCTCACGGGAACCGGGAGAGCCGGTGTTTAATTCCATCCACTACAGACCGGCAGTGAAAGATACCCCCCGGGATCAAAAGGGAATTCAGTTTGGATCCGCTGCAAAACCACACAAGGCTGTGAGCGACCGTATTATTCTGAAGCTCCCGTTCATACAATGGGCTTATCAAAACTCATTGGAGCCACAGAAGGTGTATTAGGCCTGAGGCCTCCAATGCTGTGACGCAGATGAAAACGAGGGGGAAAAGCGAAACCCTACCCCTCGTTTTTCGTTATGTTCATCAGAGCCCGGAAAGGTGCGGTTGAGTCGCACCCTTTTTTTCTGTATCTTTTCTTGGTTCTATTGTTCGTCCCTTCCATTAGCCCGTAGCATCCTGAAAACCAAAGAGATACATGAGTACTGAGACTGAAAAAGCAGACCTGAATGCGCTTCGGATTCATCGTGACAACTCCGAGAGCACGCAGGATAGGAAATCAAAAATGAGACTCATCTCCATTGCTCTTCTCGCATTGGCGGGAATTCTCACCTTTGTAATTGTCAGCGGAACGTTCTCGCCCGCCATGGAAGTAGAAATATCCACTGTCACCCTGACGTTCCCATCGCAGGCAAATGCGGTGCTTACTGCCAGCGGCTATGTGGTTGCTCAACAAAAAGCTTCCGTTGCATCAAAAGGCACCGGTCGGCTGGAGTATCTTGGTGTTGAAGAAGGCGACAAGGTAAAAAAAGGACAGGTCATTGCGCGGCTCGAAGACCAGGATGTTCTTGCTGCACTGGAAAGAAGCAAGGCAGACCTTGAACTTGCAAATGCTGATTTTGAGGATGCACGCCAATCACTTGATCGCCAACAAACGCTCTTCAAGTCAGGGCTGACATCCAAGGCGGAGTTGGATGCAGCACAAGCAAGGCTCAATCGCGTGAAGGCATCCATTCGCTCAGCTGAAGCAGCTGTACGTGCATCCGAGGTTGGATTGGAGAATACACGCATTAGGGCGCCTTTTGACGGAACGGTGCTTACAAAAGATGCAGATGTTGGCGAAGTGGTTGCACCCTTCGCTTCATCTTCAAGTTCACGCGGAGCAGTGGTTACGCTCGCCGATATGTCTTCCCTGGAAGTTGAAGCCGACGTTTCTGAATCCAATATTACCCGCGTTGCCACAGGCCAGCCATGCGAAATTACACTCGATGCCTACCCGGATAAACGCTATCCCGGTTTTGTGCACAAAATTGTGCCAACTGCTGACAGGGCAAAGGCAACCGTACTGACGAAGGTGCGATTCAAAGATAGAGACGAACGGGTATTGCCCGAAATGAGCGCCAAGGTGACATTCCTTTCAAAAGAACTGGAAGCATCTGTACAGAGCGCGCCGCCAAAACTTACCATTCCAGGCAATGCAATTATTAACAAGGAGGGTAACTCTACGGTTTATGTTGTAAAGGATGACCACGTAGAAGCAATCCGGGTGAAGCTTGGCGAACGCATTGGTGAACGTTTTGAAGTAAAAGAAGGGCTTCAACAGGGTGACCGCGTTGTAGTGCGGCCCAACCAAGGCCTTGCTACGGGAACAAAAATCAAAGTACCATCATAACCCTGACCGAAACTCAAGTATTCATTTTCAGAAGGAGCCGTAATGGCAGCAACTAACGGAGCACTCATAGAAGTCAAAAGCGTCTCAAAGGCGTATAAGCGGGATAGCCTTTCGATACCCGTGCTCACTAATCTTTCTCTTTCCATTCCCGAAGGGGAGTTCCTAGCACTTATGGGACCATCGGGCTCCGGAAAGACAACTCTTCTCAACCTGATTGCTGGAATCGACAGGCCAAGTTCAGGGCAGGTTCTTGTTGAAGACACCGATATAGCTTCACTCAACGAATCATCCCTTTCCAAGTGGAGGGCCCGGCATGTCGGCTTCATCTTCCAGTTCTAC
>CAZWIN010000140.1:0-7168 GCA_964633855.1 uncultured Chitinophagales bacterium | reverse complement strand
AACTCGATGCGATGGTGGGTTCATTGGATGGCAGGAGAATCATCAAGGGCTCGAAAAGAGGTTTCCCCTCTGATGCAGAACAGATTGGACGCGGACTTGCCGAAGAGTTATTGATGCGTGGGGCGAAAGAGATACTTGAAGAAATCAGGTCCGTTGGAGAGAATCGTAATCCGTAAAGGGAAGTGTGAGTTTGCAGGGAAAGACAATTCTGGTGACACGGCCGCGGGAGCAGGCAGGAGAAATGGTTGCAGCGATCGAACGGAGAGGCGGAAGGGCTGTTCTTTTTCCCACCATAAAAATTACTGAACCGGATTCGTGGAAAGCATGCGATGATGCCATTGGTAGCCTCGGCGTGTATCATGCGCTTGTGTTTACAAGCGTTAACGGTGTCAGGGGTTTTCTGCAACGCTGTGCGTTTCATGGTATCGGAAATGACCAGATCCAGCAGCTTCATACTTTTGCGGTTGGCAAAAAAACAAAAGATGAATTGGTGAAACATGTATTGTCAGTGGACTGCGTTCCGTCGGAATACTCAGCTGCCGGGCTTATCCGTGAGCTGACTCGTTGTGAACTGGGCAACCGGAGAATTCTTTTCCCTCGCGGCAATATAGGCCGTGAGGAAGTGGTGGATGCCTTGACCGAAATTCATGCAACGGTTGATGCGGTGACGGTGTACAATACTGTTCCCGCTTCAACAGATGATGCGGGTGCAATTACAGATGAGATTTCCTCCGGCAGGATTGATGTGGTGGCGTTTGCCAGCCCTTCCGCTGCGACAAATTTCTTTTCCTCAATTTCCGGGAATGTGCTGTCCTCGGCGGGTGTGCCCGTGCGTCTTGCAGCAATCGGACCGACGACGGAAACCTCGTTGAAACAAATGGGCTACTCCGTTGATATCGTTGCCAAAGAATCAACATCCGATGGATTGGTGGAAGCTATAGACAGTTATTTCGAGTGAGCATGTATGGTGAATGATCTTTTCCTTAGAGCTTGTAAACGATTGCCGGTTGAACGTACGCCGGTGTGGATGATGCGTCAGGCGGGGCGATACCTCCCTGAGTACCGGGCTGTGCGCGCCAAAGCTGATTTTCTGACCATGTGTAAAACACCTGAGCTTGCCTCAGAAGTAACCATCCAGCCGGTTGACCTCATCGGGGTGGATGCGGCAATTATCTTCAGCGATATTCTTGTTGTTCCCGAGGCAATGGGACTACCATTTGAAATGGTAGAAGCGCACGGGCCTGCGTTTCCAAAGCCGATCCGTACCCGCCGCGATGTTGAGGAACTCAAGATTGCCGACCCCGAAACCGGCCTTCGGTTTGTTATGGACGCCATTGCCATGACCAGGCGTCATCTGGCAGGAAGAGTGCCGCTCATCGGTTTTGCCGGGTCTCCCTGGACTCTTGCTGCATATATGATCGAGGGATCGGGAAGCAAGGATTTCCGTTACGCAAAGCAGATGATGCTTGATGATCCGCAGACGATGAGATTGTTGCTCGAGAAAATTGCTACCTCCGTCAGGCTTTATCTCGAGGCGCAAATTGCTGCTGGGGCGGATGCTGTGCAGATATTTGATACGTGGGGCGGTATTCTCACACCCGATCATTACAAATCATTTTCTCTTGACACCATTGCCGGGATTGTCTCATCAATGGACCGCAACGGCGCTCCGGTGATCGTATTCTCAAAAGGGGCGAACCACTCGCTTCATGATATTGCGGATATCGGAGCTGATGTGGTCGGGGTTGATTGGACAATAGACATGGCGGATGCACGTTCCTTGGTTGACGGGCGCGTTGCCCTTCAGGGAAACATGGATCCGGCAGTGCTCTATTCGTCACCCGAAAGAATCCGCTCGGAGGTGAAATCCATTCTAAAAAAATTCGGCAAGGGCCCGGGCCATGTTTTTAATCTTGGACATGGTATCACTCCGGATGTTCCTGTTGACCATGCAAAGGCATTTGTCCGTGCCGTGAAGGAAGAAAGCGTAGTGTATCATAGAGAATGAGCCGGATTTCCGACATAGAGATTGCCTCGACAATAGTCCGTCGTATGCAGGAGTTTTGCCTGAAGCTGCAAGGGCAAATATGTCATGCATTTGAGGAAATCGGGAACGACGGAAGCTTCACCCGGGATGAATGGAGCCGACCTGAAGGAGGCGGTGGTTTATCTCGTGTCTTGCAGGATGGAAGAGTATTCGAAAAAGCGGGGGTGAATACTTCAACAGTCCATGGAACTATGCCCGAAAGAATTGCACAAAAAATGGGCGTTCCGGTATGCACCTTCGTTGCCACAGGGATATCACTCGTTGTTCATCCACGAAGCCCGATGGTACCAACTGTGCACGCTAATTACAGGTATTTTGAGAACGAGCAAGGCGATTCCTGGTTTGGTGGCGGTGCGGATCTCACTCCTTATTACCTGAAGGATGAAGATGCAATCCATTTTCATAGAACACTCAAGAATGCTTGCGATACGTATGACATCGGGTACTATCCCAAATTCAAAACATGGTGTGACGAATATTTCCATATAGCACACAGAAATGAAAAGCGGGGAATAGGCGGAATCTTCTTTGATTATCTTCGCGGTGAAACGGAAAAGCACTTTGCTCTTGTGCAATCGCTTGGAGACGCGTTCCTTGAAGCGTATGCCCCTATTGTCAAGAAGCGGCTGTCGGAACCGTATGGCGAAAGAGAGCGGAATTGGCAGCTCTACCACAGGGGAAGATATGCCGAATTCAATCTTGTGTATGATCGTGGCACAACATTCGGGCTGGAAACAAACGGCCGCGTGGAATCCATTCTCATGTCATTGCCGCCTCTGGTTCGATGGCAATACAATTTTCAGCCGGAAGCGGGGTCACCGGAAGCTGCCCTTGCTGAAGTGTTGAGGAACCCGAAAGAGTGGGTGAAGTAGAATTGAAAAGCGAAGAACACTTGCCTCAAACAACATCAAAGAAGAAAGTCGGTGTCGTCTTGTTTCAGTTGGGCGGCCCGGATTCCCTCGATACCGTTGAGCCGTTTCTTTACAATTTGTTCTGTGACCCGGACATCATAGACCTGCCGATGGCTTTTTTGTTTCGCAAGCCGCTGGCACGGTGGATTTCCAGCCGGCGGGCGCCTAAAGTGCAAGAGTTCTACAAAAAGATAGGGAAAAAGTCGCCGATCCTTAAACTGACACTGCGCCAGGCACGTGCACTCGAGGTTGTTCTCAACAAGCATGTTCAGGCGCGTACGTACGTGTGTATGCGTTACTGGCATCCCATGACGGATGCCGTTCTTGATGCTCTCTACCGTGATGGTATCTCGGAAGTAGTATTACTTCCACTCTATCCACATTTTTCCAAAACAACTACCGGCTCAAGCCTGAATGAATGGAACCGGACTCTTGCAGCACGCGGTTCCAATTCACTTCATACAAAACTTGTGGAAGAATACTGTGACCATCCGTTGTATGTTCAGGCGATTGTGCAAAACATCAATATTGCCCTCAAACGTGTTCCCAGAGAAGACCGGTCCAAAGTGCATCTGGTGTTCAGCGCTCACGGCACTCCTGTGAAATTAGTGAGGGATGGCGACCCTTACCAGCAACACATACTCAGGACGTACGAAGCCGTTGTGAAAGAGGGAAGGTTTGGATTGGCCCATCACCTGTGCTACCAGAGCAAAGTTGGGCCTCAGAAATGGCTCGAGCCCTCATTGGACGGAATGATTGAACACCTCGCTGCTGAACGGGTAAGCCATGTGATTGTGATTCCCATTGCCTTTGTCTCTGACCATAGCGAAACACTGTGGGAGATTAATTTGGAGACGAAGGAGGAGTCAAAAACACTTAGGATACGGTACTTCGATATGAGCCCCGCACTGAACACCAACCCGCTCTTTATCAAAGCTCTTGCCGACGTTGTACTCAAACAGGTGCAGCAATGACCCGGAAGCATGCAATTATTATTGGAGCGGGTATTTCCGGACTGACCGCGGCATGGTGGTTGCACAAGAACGGCATCAATGTTACCGTGCTTGAGAAGGAACAGTGGCCGGGCGGAACAATGAGAACCATCCATGATGACGGCTGGCTGGTTGAAACCGGGCCGAATAGTGCATTGGAAACAACGCCACTGTTTCAGGAGATGTTTCAGGACCTTGGTATCAGCGGACAAATGTTGTACGCCGATCCGAAAGCAGATCGTCGCTACATTCTCAGGAACGGGCGGCTTCACGCTCTTCCGACTTCACCGGGAGCCTTTCTTGGAAGCTCACTGTGGACGGTAAAAGGAAAACTCCGATTACTGAAAGAACCATTTGTTGGCCGCTCCGTCAGTTAAGAAACGATTGCTCAGTTTGTCGAACGACGGCTTGGCAGAGAATTCCTTGACTATGCTATCGATCCTTTTGTCTCGGGTGTGTATGCCGGGGATCCGGAGCAACTGAGTGTACGAGCAGCGTTCCCAAAACTGTATGCTTTGGAAGAAAAGTACGGTGGATTGATAAAGGGTATGATACGCGGGGCAAAGGAACGAAAACAGCGCGCAGAAAAGTCCAAAGACCGCTCAAAGATGTTTTCGTTTACTGATGGCATGCAGGCTTTTCCTGAAGCCATTGCGAAGAAGTTGGGTGATCGTGTGAACTTTGGTTGCGAAGTTCTCTCTGTAAAACAAAAGCCGGAAAAAAGTACGTATGCCGTTTTCTATTTACAGAACGGCAAGGAATGTACTTGCGAAGCTGAATGCATTGTTTTTTCTGTCCCTGCGAGTATTGCTGCCATCCTTGTCGGAGAATATTCGAGGGGACTTTCAAAGAGACTTAACGACATTTACTATCCTCCAGTTGCTGAAGTGTTTCTTGGTTTTCACACCAGTCAGATTGCTGCTGCATTGGATGGCTTTGGATTTCTCATCCCGCGAAAGGAGAAGCGTCAGATTCTCGGCACAATTTGGTCATCGGCATTATTTCCGGGCCGGGCACCGGAAGGACATGTGGCTCTGACAACATTTGTTGGCGGTATGCGACAACCGGAATTGGTTTCCCGTGGTGACAACGAGTTGGTGAGCCTCGTTATCCGCGAACTTGCTGACGTGATGCGTGTAAGCGGCAGGCCGGTGTATTCGAAAATTATGCGCTGGCAGAGGGCAATTCCACAATATACTATTGGGTACAACGAAGTTGTGAAAGCAATCGGCCGGTTTGAAGAGGAACATTACGGTATGTATTTCTGTGCCAATTACCTCGGTGGAATCTCCGTGGGTGATTGTGTTATGAGCGGAGAAAAGCTCGCCCGCCGGATTGCCGCAGAGGCGCGGGTTACGGATTCAACATACAATACAACGCAAGAGGCAACAGTATGAACACTTCAACAATGCGCGCAGGCACATTTCCCATTTCCCGCCTGCGTAGAATGAGAATGACCGAACCACTCAGGTCAATGGTGAGAGAAACCCAACTTTCGACAAATGATTTTATTTACCCGCTCTTTGTCGTTTCCGGCAATAATATCAAGAAGGAAATTTCGTCAATGCCGGGAGTGTATCAAATGTCTGTTGATCAGATCCTCAGGGAGTGTGTTGAGGTAAAGAAAATGGGAATCCCGGCGGTGATATTCTTTGGTATCCCGGAAGAGAAGGATGAAGTGGGTTCAGGTGCGTACGATGAGCTTGGAGTTGTTCAACAGGCGGTGCGGAAGGTGAAACACGAGATTCCGGAGCTTGTCCTTATTACCGACGTGTGCCTTTGCGAATACACTTCTCACGGGCATTGCGGAATTGTGCGGGGAAATGAAATTGTGAACGACGAATCCGTTGGGTTGCTGGCCCGCGAGGCACTTTCACACGCGCAGGCGGGCGCCGATATCGTTGCGCCGTCGGATATGTTTGACGGAAGGGTGAAAGCTATACGTAACTCTTTGGATGAAAACGGATTTCATAACATTCCGATTATGTCATATGCCGCAAAATACGCCTCCGGTTTCTACGGGCCGTTCAGGGAGGCAGCGGAGAGCACACCGAAATTCGGTGATCGCCGTTCACACCAGATGGATCCTGCAAATGCTGATGAGGCTTTGCGGGAGGTTGCGCAGGATATTGAGGAGGGTGCGGATATTGTGATGGTAAAGCCCGCCATGCCTTATCTTGATATACTCCGCCGCGTGAAGGACATGTTCAGAATGCCGACCGCCGCTTATAATGTTAGCGGCGAGTATGCCATGGTGAAAGCTGCCGGCAAGATGGGTTGGATTGACGAACAGCGGGTGATGATGGAAATGCTCACCGGCATCAAACGCGCAGGCGCGGATATGATCCTAACATACTTTGCGAAAGATGCAGCGCGTATTCTCGATAATCAACGATAAGCCATGATCAACTTAAAATCAGACCAACTCTTTCTTCAGGCCAAAGAGCGCATTCCCGGTGGTGTCAATTCGCCTGTGCGTGCATTCAAAGCTGTAGGGAGAAATCCGGTTTTCATCTCTGAGGCTTCGGGGTCAAAACTACGGGATGTTGACGGAAATGAATATGTGGATTTCATCGGCTCGTGGGGGCCTATGATTCTGGGCCATGCACACCCTGCAGTGACAGCCGCAATACAAAAAGCAAGTGAGCGCGGCACAAGTTTCGGCACACCAACAGAGCTGGAAGTCCGCATGGCTGAACGTATCTGTTCACTTGTCCCTTCCATCGAAATGGTCCGCATGGTGAATTCCGGAACGGAAGCGACCATGAGTGCGGTCAGGCTTGCGCGTGCATATACGAAGCGTGAGAAGATCATCAAATGTGAAGGCTGCTACCATGGCCATGCTGATGCTTTTCTTATCAAGGCGGGCTCCGGTGCCTTGACATTTGGTGTGCCTGATAGCCCCGGCGTATTGCCGTCTGTGGCATCAGCTACGCTTACAGCAAAATACAATGACCTGAGTTCTGTGGAAAATCTGATGAAGCAATGTAGCGGTGAAGTGGCTGCGCTTATTGTTGAGCCGGTTGTCGGCAATATGGGATGCGTTCCGCCGAAGCCCGGTTTTTTGGAAGGCTTACGGGCTCTCTGTACTCGGGAAGGAGTGGTTCTCATTTTTGATGAAGTGATGACCGGTTTTCGCGTTGCACTTGGTGGGGCCCAGCAGTTGTACGGAGTTCTGCCTGACCTCACGACGCTCGGAAAGATCATCGGCGGCGGGC
>CAZWIN010000139.1:6924-7183 GCA_964633855.1 uncultured Chitinophagales bacterium | reverse complement strand
TCATTCCTTGCTGTGATCTCTGTGGTCCTCGCCCGTCTCGCTCCTGTACTCATCATGCCCCTGTTCTACAAATTTACCCTGTTGGAAAACGACGCATTAAAGGAGCGGCTTCTGGCGTTATGCAAAGCAGCCGGGTTACACGTGCAGGGTGTTTTTTCTTTTGATATGAGCAAAAATACGAAGAAAGCAAACGCGGGGTTTACGGGAATTGGAAAAGCAAGGCGCATCATCCTTGGTGACACATTACTCAAGGAGTTCT
>CAZWIN010000139.1:547-6914 GCA_964633855.1 uncultured Chitinophagales bacterium | reverse complement strand
GAAATCGAGACCGTCTTTGCTCACGAGCTTGGCCATTACAAACACCACCATATCAGGACGGGTATCGTTGTTGGCATTGCAAGCACATTTGCCGGGCTTGTTCTGGTGTCTGTCTTCTATGCGTGGTCGGTGGAATTCCTAGGCTTTGCTTCCATTGCGGAATTGGCTGCTCTTCCCCTGCTCGCAGTCTGGCTCGGAATATACGGCCTCATAACAACGCCGCTGGGAAATATATTGTCACGGCGGCATGAGTACCAGGCAGATGCATACGCAGTGCGCGTAACGGGAATGAAAAATGCTTTCAAAAGCGCGTTACAGAAACTTGCTGACATGAATCTCGCTGACCCGGCTCCGCATCCGTTCGTCGAGTGGTTTCTGTACAGCCACCCGTCAATACCGCGGCGGCTGAAAGCGATAGAAGTTCTTTAGGCATAATGCAGACCATTATCGGACTTCTCCGGTTTGCGGGATCGGTTGCGCTCTCGTTGCTCTTTGCCGTGACGGCAATATTGCTGCTCCCCGTGAATCCGGGCGGCGTAAGCTTTCACGCAAATTCACGTATTTGGGCGCGCACGATACTGTTACTGTGTGGGGTAAAGGTCGCTGTGCGGGGGCTCGAACATATTAAACCTGGACAGAACTATGTATATGTGTGCAACCATGCAAGCATGTTCGATATCCCCTCGATCATCGCAGCAGTACCAGACCAGATCAGGATTGTGTATAAAAAGGAACTGGAACGCATTCCCATTTTCGGATGGGGATTGAAATGGGGAAGCTATATCGGCATTGATCGCGGAAGAGGCGCTGATGCAATGCAAAGCCTTGAAGAAGCGGCACAAATCATCCGCAATGGCGCTTCAGTGTTGTTGTATGCAGAAGGAACACGAACAGAGGACGGAAAGCTGCAACCGTTCAAACGGGGAGCCTTCAATCTTGCGGTGCGCGCGGGCGTTCCGGTGATTCCTTTGACCATCAACGGAAGTTTCGGGATCCTCCGTAAAAACTCTTTTGTGGTCAAACCTGGAAGTGTCGAAGTCATACTCAGTCAACCTATTGCTGTTCCCTCTTCGGGCGGCAGAGAAGCTGAAATGGAACTTATGGAACAGGTACACGCTGTCATTGAACGCAATTACAGGGAGCAATCCTGATGCCGGTTACCACAAAAGATGTTGAACATGTTGCGGCGCTTGCGCGGCTTTCGTTTTCGGAAGAGGAAAAAGGAAAACTCGTGTCCCACCTCAATGACATTCTTCAATATATGGAGCACTTGAACAGGCTGGATACCTCCGGCGTAGAACCGCTCTCACATGTCATTGAGCTGAATAATGTGTTCAGGCAGGATGAGGTACGGCCTTCCGTTCCCCGCGACGAAGCGCTGAAGAATGCGCCGTCCAGGACGGAACACTTTTTCAAAGTTCCGAAGGTCATCAGTGACCGGTAACGGCGGCAATCCGCGGGTTGTTGCAATTATCCCGGCGCGGTATGCATCGGAACGGCTGCCCGGCAAGCCTCTTGCAGATATCGCAGGCAAGCCGATGGTTCAACATGTGTATGAACGGACGGCGAAAGCACAACGCGTCAACGCCGTGCTTGTTGCCACGGATGACGGGCGCATTACAGATGCAGTCCGTAGTTTCGGGGGAAACGCCGTTATGACTCCGGCAACGCTCAAGAGTGGCTCCGACCGTATTGCATATGTTGCCGCTTCACTCGCCGAAGCGGATATCATCGTCAACGTGCAGGGCGATGAACCGTTGATAGAACCTGAAATGATCGATGAGGCCATTCTTCCTCTTATCAACACGCCGGAGCTTCCGGTCGGAACTCTTGTACGAAAAATTGATTCGCGCGCTGAACTTTCCAATCCTAACGTGGTAAAGGTTGTCTGTGATAAGGAAGGCAATGCATTGTATTTTTCCAGAAGCGCCGCTCCGTACGGCAGGGATATTCCGGAGCAGGACTGGCTCATCCGGCATATGTACTACAAACATATCGGGTTGTATGTTTTTCAGAGAGAGTTTCTCCTGAAGTTTGCGCAGATGGCGCAAACACCGCTGGAGCGCACCGAAAAGCTCGAGCAGCTTCGGATTCTGGAGAACGGCTATAAGATTAAAGCAACGGTCACGACGTATGACAGCATCTCGGTGGATACCGCAGAGGATCTGGAACGCGTGCGTGCAATGATAACAGGAGCACAATGAGCGATATCCCGAAATCTCTCTGGGCGGAACTGCGAACCACGTTCGTTCGCGGCGCGGCACTCATTGTTCCCCTTGCCCTGACGCTCTGGTTCTTCCGGGCTTTGCTCAACGCAATTGACGGCATACTCTCCCCCGTCCTCGAGAACTGGATCGGGCGCCCCGTACCCGGACTGGGCTTCGCGAGCATGATCGTCGTGATTTTTCTCGTCGGATTGCTGACCCGCAATCTCATAGGGCGGATAGCGTACACATGGTTTGAACGATTGTTACACTCAATTCCCTTTGTGCGCGGAGTCTATGGTGGAATCAAAGACCTTGTGGGCGCTTTTACACCGGGCGGCAAGGGACGCTCGTTCCGTGAAGTTGTACTGATCGAATACCCGCGCACGGGTATGTACACTGTCGGCTTTGTAACAAACGAGATAAAGTTTCACAAGGACGATAACGCATCCATGAACCTGATAAGCGTGTACATAGCCAATCCGCCCAATCCGACGTCGGGCATGCTGGTACTCGTCCCCAAAAAAGAAATCATCCCCGTGGATCTCACAGTTGAACAGGGCCTGAAGCTTGCACTCTCCGGCGGCATTGTTGCGCCTGAACAGTTCAGGCAACGGGCAACTGCAAATACGTAAGGAGCGTGTGTGGCACGAAAACATCAGGTGAAATATATTTTTGTCACGGGCGGCGTTGTCTCATCGCTCGGCAAGGGCATTACGTCCGCATCCATCGGGTTGCTGCTGAAATCCCGCGGCCTCAGGGTGACGATTCAAAAGTTTGATCCGTATCTGAACGTTGACCCCGGCACAATGAACCCCTTCCAGCATGGCGAGGTGTATGTCACCGATGACGGCGGCGAAACCGATCTTGATCTCGGCCATTATGAGCGGTTCCTTGATATCACCACTTCGCGGAAGAACAACTCCACCACCGGCCAGATATACAACGAAGTAATTACAAAGGAGCGGCGCGGGGATTATCTCGGCGCGACAGTACAGGTAATACCGCACATTACCGATGAGATCAAGCGGAGGTTTGAAGCCTTGGGCGTCGGCGCCGACTACGATGTTATTATCACGGAAGTGGGCGGAACGGTCGGCGATATCGAGAGCCTTCCGTTTCTCGAAGCCATGCGCCAGTTCATGTTCAAAGTGGGACATAAGAACGCCATGGCGATTCACGTAACGCTGGTGCCGTACATTGGCTCTGCTGGCGAGATCAAAACCAAGCCCACACAGCACAGCGTCAAAGCGCTGCTCGAGCTCGGCATCCAGCCCGACATGCTGATTTGTCGCTCCGATCACCCCATTACAAGCGAAGTGCGCGAGAAGATTGCCCTCTTTACCAACGTGGAAACTGAATCGGTTGTTGACGGCCGGGATGTGGCGACAATTTATGAAGTGCCGCTGGTATTCGCGGAACAGGAAGTGGATGAAATCGTGCTCGAAAAGCTCGACCTCACATGCCCGAAGCCCAATCTCCGCGAGTGGCGAAAGTTTGTTGAGCGGGTCAAAAGCCCTGCGGGACGAATCGCCATCGGCATCTGCGGAAAATACACCGACCACCAGGACGCGTACAAGAGCATTGCAGAGTCGTTTGTGCATGCCGGAGCGGCAAACAATATCGGCGTTGACCTGAAATGGATCCGCGCCGAGGATATTGAGCGGGACGGGGCCGAGCACCACTTGAAACACCTGAGCGGCCTTCTCGTTGCTCCCGGCTTCGGTGAGCGCGGCATCGAGGGCAAGGTAATGGCCATTCGTTACGTGCGCGAACACAAGATCCCGTTCTTCGGTATTTGCCTCGGGTTGCAGTGTGCGGTGATCGAGTTTGCGCGCAATGTCTGCGGGCTCGAGCGCGCCAACAGCACCGAGTTCAAGCAAACTGATCAGAACGTGATTGATATGATGCTTGAGCAAAAGAAAGTAAAAGAATACGGCGGCACGATGCGCCTCGGTGCGTATCCGTGCAAACTTGAGCCCGGCACCAAAGCGCGTGAAGCCTACAAAAAAGACCTGATCCACGAACGCCACCGCCACCGCTACGAAGTGAACGACGCATTCAAGGAAACCCTTGCCAGGTGCGGCCTCGTTTTCAGCGGTATTTGCCCCGACAACGGCCTCGTTGAGATGATCGAACTAAAGAACCATCCCTGGTTTGTCGCCGGACAGTTTCACCCCGAGCTGAAATCACGCGCAACGAATCCGCATCCGCTGTTCCGCGACTTTGTGAAAGCGGCAATGGAGGAGAGCGAGAAGAAAGAACATCGGGACTAGGGTCTCGGGGATCGGGGTTGGGTGGGTAACGACTGTAGAGAGTAGATCAAGCGATTGAGCATCTTCCCCGCTGATGTCGTTAGTTCAGACGCAACCCTGGCTTCTTCTGCTGTAAGATACTTCAATCGGATTATCAACTCGATCAACGTATCCACCTCCTGCGCTGACCCCATTGCAAACGAAAGATGATGAAGATAGTCGCCACGATGGGTTCGACCATATCCTTCGGCAATATTCGCTGGAACCGAGACTGCCGCTCGCTGCATCTGGCTTACCATTCCATATCGTTCTTCCTTCGGAAGTTTGCTGGTAAGCCGATAGATTTCCACTACCAGCTCCATCGCCTTATTCCAGACATCGAGTTCCTTGTGTGACTTCAGCGCCACGTGTTTTCCTCTATTATCTATTGGCCCAGTCTCCAAACCCCAACCCCGAGACCCGATATCCAGCCTGTTGTATCTGTGACAGGTGTAGTCAACCGATAATCTTCCTCAATCAGTTGCATCGACCTTTGCCAAACGATGAGTTCTTTGAAAGACCGCAGTGCCATATATCTGTGCCCATCCTATACCCTGTCCCGGAAATCCTGCATCCCGCTACACCTCTACCCTGTACCCTCTATCCTATATCCTGCTATCCACGTTATCCAACGGACTCCTCACTACTAATCCCCGCTTGTTTAACACATGCGTGTAGATCATCGTTGTCCTGACGTCTTTATGCCCGAGCAATTCTTGAACAGTCCTGATATCGTGTCCACGTTCCAGCAGGTGCGTAGCGAAACAGTGCCTGAAAGTGTGACAGCTTGCGTGTTTATGCACACCGGCGGT
Source organism: uncultured Chitinophagales bacterium (assembly GCA_964633855.1). Lineage (GTDB taxonomy): Bacteria > Bacteroidota > Ignavibacteria > UBA10030 > UBA6906 > CAZWIN01. The sequence continues at coordinate 1,604 of CAZWIN010000139.1, read as the reverse complement.
GCGAACGGCCTCCTTCATTGAACGCTGCACTGTGCTTTCGTCAACGTGATGCCTCCGGAGTTTCCCGGAATCCGGATCAATAGATCGTTGTGATGCTGGAAAGATGTATTGCCATTTCCACTCGCGTCCGGCTCCTTTGTACTTTCTGGAAAGGGCATCCGGCATACACACCTCGCCGTAACCATCGCGAAGGTCCATCTCATGTATTTGTTTTGCCTGGACAAGATGTAAACGGAGCGGCTCTACAAGTGATTCCGGAAGCATGGTGACTCTCTGCTTCTCCCCTTTCCCTTCCCTCACGGTTATGTAACGTCGTTCGAAATCAATATCCTGTACCCTGAGTGTGAGGCATTCGCTCAGTCTCATTCCGGTACCATAGAGCAAACTCGCCCGGAGCCAGTTCACACCTTTGAGCTGCTGAAGAATTCTACGGACTTCATCTTCTGTGAGAATGACCGGAAGACGTTTGGGGCGATGGGCACGCGCATAAGAACCGACATTCAGTAATGGGCGCCGTAGTACGGCGGAATACAAGAAGAGAATTGCGTTCAATGCTTGATTTTGGGTGGAAGCCGATACCTTGCGTTCTTCGGCAAGATGGGTCAGATAAGCTCTTACCTCAGCCTCACCCATTTCCACAGGGTGGCGCTTATTGTGAAAACAGATGAATTCATGGATCCAATGCCTGTATGCCTCCCGGGTCTTGGGGCTAAAGTGCCTGAGCATCATGGCACTGATTGTGTCTTGCATAAGGCCCGGCTTGCGGATAACCGAAGATATTGTTTCTCGAACGAGCATTCTTTACCTTTACGCGAGATACTCTTTACTATGAGAAACGAAAACAGGTAACACCCGCGCAGCAATTCGCACAGACGCCAAGTTCTTAGGCTGCGTCAGAGCAGTCTTGGATGCATGCAGTTTGTGCGCTAGGCTGCGATTGGGAAACGAAGCAACAGTCTAATACTAGTTAGCGGGCAACAAACAACATTCACCCAATCCTCAATAGAATCTGACCTTTCAATTCGATATATTAAGGCAAACTTAAATCAAATAGGAA
>CAZWIN010000139.1:0-537 GCA_964633855.1 uncultured Chitinophagales bacterium | reverse complement strand
AGGCGGGCGACACTCATCGCACTATGCAAAGAACAGTACCAATAGCCATGCTGGTCTTCTGGAGCGTCTTCTCCGGTTGCCTGGACATGGGGAACCCAATCGCTCCAGTTCCGCTAGAATTCGACATCCGGTACGTTTTTATCAACCACGGGGATGCCGATTTGCTAGCCATTGAGATCGTCTCTCTTACTTACTACCCCCGCGTGAACTCAAGTTGGTACCAAAAACTAAATTTCCAGACCCCAGGTCCCACAGACACGCTTGTGAGTCACGCACACGATCCGGGGTATCCAGGTTGTTTCACACAATTGGGTCTGCTCGTAATCAAGGAATGGGGAGTGCCTTGTTAGAAACATTTGAGGATGTCGTACGTATCAAGGGAGTGAAGTCAATATCCTTGATAACGCTTGTTGAAAATGTAAACGCAATAGCCTTTTATAAACACATAGGTTACAATGGACCAAAATTGATTCTTAAAATGGGCTCTGAACGTTTTGAGTTTAATCGTGCTGTTACCTAGTTGCAACTAACCGGATA
>CAZWIN010000138.1:0-7211 GCA_964633855.1 uncultured Chitinophagales bacterium | reverse complement strand
GCCACATATGCTTGCATGCTTAGGGTAGTTCCGCCTTGAAGCAATCCTACTAATATCATCTTTACATGGTGCATATCTTGACATAGACACACTTTTTGGGCCCCCCTTGTGTTGCGCTTGAAGAACCAGTTGAGTAGATTTCGGAAGAGTTTTTTGCGCCTACCCTGCTCTTTGAGCTGTTCATTATGCAGGTTCTACTGCATCTTGTTACACTCCGCCCTGCTTTCCTTGCCCTCCACGACGAGATACTCTTTAGGAAACCCGCATATTGAACAACGGGGAAAGAACTTAAGAATACAGCCAAGTCTTGTTGGAGGTTTCTTGTGCACAAGCTTCTTTTCATACAAGGGCCTGCCCCTTTTGCCGCGACAATCGAGGCAGCGCTGCACAATCACTTCGAGCTGACAATAGCAATGTCTGCTTCTGAAGGTTTTGACCTTCTGAAAACCGGGCAGTACTCCGTAGTCCTGTTGAGCGAATCCCTTACTACTCCTGAGGTCCTCTCTTTCATACACAAAACAATTGACCCCCACCTGCCTGTGATAGTTATTGCGGACAGCGATCATCCTGAAAGAGCCGTGAACGCGATGGGTCATGGTGTGTATGATGTAATCATCAACGATCTCGATAACGTGCATCTGGCTGCAAAGGTCAGAAAGGCGATCGAACGGCGCGACCTGGAACTACGCCTGAAAACATTGCAGGGTGGGTTTATCGAACAGAATGAACGGTTTGTGTTTGCCAGTAATGTAATGAAGACGATCAATCTCGAGATTACACGGCTGGCACAATTGGATTTTGATGTGTTGCTCGTCGGAGAAACGGGTGTCGGCAAAGATCTGATCGCTGCACAATTGCATCTCCGAAGCGACCGGAAAGATAAGCCCTTCGTACCGATTTCCATGCGGACGTTAAGCCAATCACTGATTGAGTCCGAGCTTTTCGGACACGAGCGCGGGTCGTTTTCAGGAGCAGAAAAATCCAAGATGGGAAAGTTAGAAGCCGCAAACGGCGGGACGATCTATATACCAGAGATATCATGCCTTGAAGAGGCCATTCAGCTCAAACTTCAATACTTTATGCAATACAAACGGATTGCAAGGGTTGGTCAGGATCCGCGCCGGGGAGAACTCAAGCTCAATGTTCGCGTTGTCATGGCGACCAATGAAAGCCTCGAGCATTTGGTTGATACGGGCAGAATGCGCGAGGATTTCTATCATCGGATTGCAGGCGTCCGGTTGAACATTCCCCCGCTTCGTGAACGCGCGGAGGACATCGAATTGCTCGCAGAGTATTTTCTTAGAACATATGGAGGACACAAACAGGAGCTTGTACTCGCACCCGAAACACTTCAGGCACTCAGGCAGTATACGTGGCCCGGAAATGTGCGTGAACTGGAAAATGCACTCAAGAATGCAATTGCCTATGCTGATGGGCCGGTCTTGGAAATGCAGCACTTTCCTTCGCTGACAAACAACCCTCTTCCTCACGTATGTCCTCTTGCCGCCGAAGAAGCAGGGAGTGTTCCGACATACAAAGAGGCTGAGATAAGATTTAAAAGTGAATACTTCAAGCGGCTCTGGGTAATTTCCGGGCACAATGTGACAAGAGCTGCAACGCTTGCCCATGTAACACCGCAAGGCATGCGAAAAATACTCAACGCACTTTCTCTGAAATAGCCGATACACACCCCTCTTCACTCCTCACACCCATCCAAGAGAGAAACAGAAGTTTCCAATCAGGAAACACATGTTTGCACAGCGCCAAACTAATGGCCGCTAAGCTCTCAAAAACCACCCTATAAAGGCGGTATTGATTCTGGCACATATTTAGAAACACTCAATGATGTATGTTGACCAGCAGACGGAAACCGAATCCCCTACTCTCAATAGGTATTGCAATGAAAACACTATTTGATATTCGAGAGAGCTTTGCTTCCAGCGTCAACTGCGAACGGTACAGACTGTGCCCTGCCTGCGGAAACTTCTCTGCATTCTCCCTGGACATGAGAACATGCATCGTATGCGGGACACGATTGATAGAAGAGTGCCCGCTCTGCCTGGAACCAATCCTGTATCCCGAACCCAGAGTGTGCCCAATGTGCGGTGTCCGGCTTGAATTCGACAACTCGGTCACAAACACCGAATGTACACTTTGCGAGGGATAAGATACTTCTGTTCGCTGGTGGTTTTCCGGCAGTCTGCCCGGGAAAATAGCGCTGAAGAAACGTATCCGACAACGTGAAGTATTGGTCGTACACGATGGAGGATAACGGGAAGAAAGTGCCACTGTTGACCAAAAAGGAGAGATCCATGAAAGGAATGATTGCTTATACCGGAAACGTTCATATGACACCGGATCAACATAGAAAATTGTGTGAAGAGCTTGGTGGCGTTTGGACGCGACGGGCAATTGAGATGCTGGAAGAGTACAAAAGTCGGGGCGAGAAGCACGAGTACGAGGACGACTATAAAGCGATCGTTAACTGGATTCTGGAGCAGGTAGAGGAAGAGAAAAGGCCGGCCCACCAGATGGTATGAGGGATGGATTCAGTGTTCAAAAGTGAGGGTATAGAAATCAGTAGTGAAGTTTGTTGCATGCAAATTCGATATTGTTCGTGGTTTAATACTCAATCCGGATTCTCAAGATCACTCTCACGTGGCGCTTGTCTTCTGGATGCTGTCCCCAGAAAGAGGCCACACACATCCTTGTCTCCATGCGAAATGCTGATCGAACCGCAACCGAGGAAAGCAACTGAATGAATTATCAGTATAAAAGAGCGAGGTCGCCATGAAACGGTTCTCTCTTCTCCTCATCTGCATGTTTGTAGCCTCAACTGCAATGCACGCGCAGGTGCCCCTGCACATGACCTATCAGGGATTTCTTACCACATCCTCCGGTGTACCGCTGGAGAATGGCAGTTACACGCTCCGGTTCGATCTATACAACCGATCCACCGGAGGTGTCTCCCTCTGGAACGATGTTCAAACAAATATCGTCGTTACACGCGGTGCGTTCAGCATCATCCTTGGGTCAACGGTTCCGTTTATTATTGAGGGGATCGACTCAGCGTTCATAGAACTCTCCGTGCTGTCCGGCCCCGGAATATCTTCATCGTATGTATTCTCGCCGCGTACGTGGCTTGTTTCGGTCCCCTTCGCCCTGCGGGCGCGCATTGCCGACTCCCTCAACCAGGGGGCACATGGATTCCTTCGCACTTCAGGCGGGATCGTCACCGGACCAATCAACAGCAACGGTGAGCCGCCGATTACAATGGGGAAGGGAAATTTTGGACTTGGCAACATTAATTCCGGAGAGAATGCTTTTGTTGCCGGCATGAACAACAAGGCGCTGGGGGACTATTCAACAATTTCGGGCGGCGGCGGGAAAGATGAAGGTGAATCCAATCTGGGAATCGGAGATTACTCAACGATTGGAGGAGGGAAAGGAAACGCCGCCCGGTTTCCGGCAGCGACAGTCGGAGGCGGTGAGAATAACACTGCCGAAGCGGAATACACAACTATTGCCGGCGGTATCACAAACTCGGCTTCCTCGGCATACGCAACCATAGGCGGAGGGTACAGCAATACAGCCGCTTCCACCCAAGCAACTGTTGCCGGAGGATTCCTAAATCGTGCCGACGGCGAAAACACAGCCGTAGCTGGTGGAGGATACAACCACGCTCAAGGGAACCAATCGTTCGTTGGGGGCGGTTGGTCAAATCGTGCAGGCGGAAATTTCTCTGTTGTCGTTGGAGGACAATTGTGTACATCAACCGGTTGGCTTAGCGTTGTTGGAGGAGGAAACTCCAACAATGCAGATGGGTGGTATTCTGTGGTAAGCGGCGGTAGTTCAAACATCAGCAGTGGTATTGGAACTGTTGTCAGTGGTGGAACAAACAACTACGCAGCTGGCGCGTACGCCGTCGTCGCGGGAGGAGGAAGCGGATTGATTGAAGACTCGAACTCAGCACAGGGGGTGAGGTCTGCAATCGGGGGCGGATCGAGAAACCTCGCTTCTGCCTGGAACACCGTGGTTGACGGCGGCCATGCCAATATAGCAAGCGCGAACGGAGCTGTTGTTGGAGGAGGGTCGTTCAATAGGGCACGCGCAGATTATGCAGTGGTGGCCGGAGGAGGAGGAAATGCTACAGATTCTAACTCTGCTCTGGGGGTGGCCTCTGCAATTGGAGGCGGTGCCTCGAATGTCACTCGCGGCTGGGCCTCGGTTATTGGCGGCGGGCTCAGTAACTCTGCTGACGGACACACCGCGTTCATCGGAGGAGGTGGATTCAATCAGGCAAGCGGAGACTATGCCGTCGTCTCTGGAGGAGGAGGACACAACATCACAGATTCCAACTCAGCCCGCGGGCCGCGGTCTGTTATTGGGGGTGGTACGAACAACCTGACTTCGGGCTGGTACTCGACAATTCCGGGGGGCGAGTCAAATATCGCTGGCAACAACTACGCCTTCGCAGCAGGCCGAAGGGCTAAGGCCTGGCACGAAGGGAGCTTCGTGTGGGGTGATGCAACAAATGCAGATGTTGCATCAGCAGGTATCAACACCCTGAGCATCAGGGCCTCAGGCGGAATCTGGCTCGGGAAGACGAGCTCCCCTACCATTCCCGCCGGCAGGTTCATCAATACATCAACCGGCGCATATCTCACCAACGGCGGCATCTGGACAAACGCATCAAGCAGAACTCTGAAGACCGGTTTTCAACAGATTCAGCCGCGCGATATCCTTCAGCGACTTGCACATCTTGAAATCTCCACATGGAGCTACATAAGTGAAGATCCTGTCGTGCGTCATCTCGGCCCAACTGCAGAAGATTTCCATGCTGCGTTCGGATTGTCAAACGATAACATTTCCATCAGCACGGCTGATGCCGACGGAGTTGCACTCACCTCAATCAAAGCTCTGTATGAACTGATACAAGAAAGAGAATCACAGATAGATATGCTCACACAACGAATTGAACGACTAGAATCGGCCCTTTCCTCCGGATCCAGGCGTTAAGCATCCGGATCAGAGAACCGCACACTTCACTATCCCCTGCAAGGAGGCTTATATGAAACACGTTTGCGCTATTTTTGTTTTTGCGCTCCTGGTCTCCCACGCTCTTCATGCCCAAGCACCGTCGAACATGACCTATCAGGGATTTCTGACCACTTCACTGGGCGCACCATTGGAAGATGGCAGCTATGCTCTGCGATTCGATTTGTTTGGTACATCTCTCGGAGGCGCTTCGCTCTGGAATGAAACACACAGTGCTGTGGCCATCCAGCGAGGGACGTTTGCGGTCCTTCTCGGAACCACCACACCCTTCCGGGTTGGTAGTCCAGATTCCGCATTTATCGAAATCACAATACAATCCGGACCGGGGATTTCTTCTCCGTATATATTCTCCCCCCGGACTCTGCTCACCAGCGTACCTTTTGCTCACAAGAGTGACACCGCTGGGGTTGCGCTTGTAGCACCTCCATCCGGCACCGCCGGAGGTGACCTGACGGGAATGTATCCTAATCCGACAATTGGCAACAATGCCATCACGGGGGGGAAAATACTCGATGGTACTATCGAAAGGACTGATGTTTCACCTTCGTTCAAGTCACCCAACAGCGATCTGGCCGACTATGCACTCTCAGCAGCACCTGGAGGAACCGCAGGTGGCGATCTTTCAGGAACTTATCCTAATCCCTCCGTCGCACCGAACTCCGTCACCAGCTCCAAGATTGCAGATGGTACGATTGGGACCCAGGACCTGGCAGACCATGGGGTGACAAGCCAGAAGATAATGGACGGTGCAGTCACGACAGTTGATCTTGCTCCCAATGCCGTGACCACAACAAGAATCGCCGACGGTACAATCATAGGAGTAGACATAGACTCCGGCACAGCTTTACATGTAGGTTCCGTGGCAACGTCGGAAATCAACGTTGCCGGAGGCATCCGGCTGACGAACACAATCAACCCATCCAACTATGGAACAGTCTTCGATGGCGGTGGACTCGTGATTACTTCCAGCAACAATAACCCGATATATTTCTACACTGCAGAGACAGAAAGAGTGAGAATCACTCCTGAAGGAAAGGTAGGCATCGGTATAGCCAATCCATCGACCGGTTTGGAAATCAGCGGGAGGATAAAGGACAAGACAGGATTCCTCTCGCCCACTGGCGCAATAGTTATGTATGGAGGGTTATCCGCTCCTGAAGGATGGTTCTTGTGTGATGGCTCAACGAAGAGTGCTACAACATATCCAGAGCTGTTCGCAGCAATCGGCTATTCCTTCGGCGGATCAGGCGACAACTTCACTCTCCCCGACTTAAGACAGCGATTCCCCCTGGGCAGTAATACTGGAACAACCGGGGAAACTGGAGGCACAAACACCATCACGTTGTTATCGGGGAACCTGCCATCTCATTTGCATTCAATTGGTCTCTCAACCGCCCAAACGGGGCACGATCATTACTTTGGTGGCACGACCTCAACCAACGGTGATCACAACGGCCATTGGGGCTCGGGATCCGGTGGACTAATGGCGGGCGGGAGTGGGTCCTATATGTGGTATGGTGGGAACCACTCCCATACATTTAGTGGGAATACAAACATGAATTATCATACACATTCAGTCAGCGGGAATACCGGTGCAACAGGGAGTGGATCTCCGGTGAGCTATTCACCACCCTATCTCACCATAAACTATATCATTAAATATTGAGCCCAACGAGGTGTCACAATGAAAAAGTATGTTATCATAGTACTTTGTACTCTGTGCGCCATCGCTCAATTGCACGCACAGCCACTTCTACACCCCTGGTACGTAATACCACCGGGTGGAAACACATCAAGCTCAAGCGACCTGCGCCTGATCGCCACGGTGGGACAACCGGCAATAACATCCGGCACCTCAGGAACCCTGCTACTGGAGCCGGGCTATGCCTCGCCACTGCGGTATTTCACCGGTGCTATTGCAACGTGCAAGATGACCTTAAACCCCGGGTGGAACATGGTCGCCGTCCCGCTGATGCTTCATGACTATGCAAAGACAACCCTCTTCCCAACTGCGACCTCGCCTGCGTACACGTTCAACAACGGCTACATCTCCAAAGATACGCTTGCGTGTGGTGGGGGATACTGGTTGAAATTCGGCGGCGCAGATCCAGTGGAAATATGCGGTACGGCATGCATCGTGGATACGTTTGATG
>CAZWIN010000137.1:0-7263 GCA_964633855.1 uncultured Chitinophagales bacterium | reverse complement strand
TCTTGTTAACGAACTCCGAGTCCTTTTCCTGAATGAAGGCACTGTCCTTCAACATGACTTCACATAAACTTTTTGTTGCGTGTGTGCAATATATTGTACCATGGAATCCCTGCTTAACAAGCCCGGGAAGGTTTCCACTGTGGTCAATGTGAGCGTGTGAAAGAACCACAGCGCTGATGGAGGACGGGTCAAACGGAAACGTATGGTTTCGTTCATACGCTTCAGCCCGCCTGCCATGATACATGCCGCAATCGAGAAGGATTGTCTGCCCATTGACGGTGAGCATGTGCATGGAGCCGGTAACCGTGCGTGCGGCTCCCTGGAATTGAAGGTTCATGGGCTTTACATGATGGGGTTTTTGGGTGTTTGAGTGTAGCGATTTGAGGTGTGAAAATCAATAAATGTGGCGAGGGAAACAGCAGAGATACTCTATGGTCACCTCAGAATGTCTCAATGAGCTTTCGTGCTTTGTTGCAGTGTTTATTCATCAGGTTCTTCCGTGTCGGGAGTGGAGGATGCTTCAAGCAGGTCTCTCGCTTCCTGAAGCCGATCGGAGGGTACTTTTATGGTTACCCCTTTTGCTGTCATTCCGCCAAACCCGAAACCGTAAATGCCGGCTTCAGGCCCCTGCACCAGTGTCGGAATATCGGCTTGGTGAAGAAGTTCCACAACTATATCTGCTTGATATCCCGCGTTAAACGTTTCCAGTTTTATCCACACTACTTCATTTGTCATGGCTGTGTCCCAGTGTTGTGGTCCCGGAAGGGTCCCGGGTTTCCGAAGAGAGAATCAACAAACCGTTTGCGTTCATCTTTACCCAATACGCTTTTCCCGGTTGGAGAGCGTTGACCGTGGTGTAGCCGCTTGTATATTCATAAAAGGGGGAGTCGCGCAAACCGGATGGCAGAGTAAAAGTATTTGAATCCGGTACGACGGATGAAATCGAACCGATCATGTTCCAGCCGGCTGAAACAGCAATTGTATCATGGATGATTTCCATGCCTCCAATAAACGCATTGCCCGATGTTGCAAACTTTGTCCAGTACCCCGCGCCATTGTTGAGCAGCGGGCTTTGGACATATCCACTGACGGGGTCAAACGAAAAAGCATATGGTAATGAAGAACCCGGAAAAAGAGAAAGCAGCGAATCATTTGCCACGTTGACCGGATTGGAAATCATGTTCCATCCGGGGATAAAGGAGAGCGGGAGAGTGACAAAGTTTGGGAGCGCGGTAAACTTTCTGGCCGTGCTGAATACTCCCCAACCGGAAGCATTTCGTGCCGAGACTTTCCACCAGTAGGTTTGATGAGGTATAAGCGAAGTAACAGCTTTTGTCGTATCTGTGAGTGACGAATCCGCCTGTTGCGAACTGAACAGCGAGTCTGTGGCCATCAGGAGGAGATAGTGGCTGACGGCAATTCCGGCTTTCCTCCACAATAACAATACACTGTCAGGGCCTGTGCTTGATGCATTTACCGGCGATACGAGATCTACTTGCGATGGAACCCGCAGCTCTGTTGTGAATGCCCATGGTTCCGACCAATTACTGATTCCCCCGATGTTTCCTGCATTAACGCGCCAGTAATAGGGCGTGAGTTGAGCAAGCCCGGTTACGGTTGTGAACGTATCAGCAACCGAAGCGAGATTGAAAACAAAACCTCCGGTGAACGTTGAATCGGTTGAGAGCTGGACTCCGTATGATGTAGCCGAGGATGCGGGAGACCACTGCAGTGTGACTGACAAAGGTTGATGTGATCCATTGTCGGGTGGGGCGATAAGACCTGGTGTGGAAGGTGCGGAGATAACAGAATCAAGCGGGTATGCAAAGAACTCCGCCGTTTCAATGTTCACGTTGCCATTGCCTTGTGGAACCTGCGCGGTGAGTGCGCCTCCATCCTGTGTTTGATATTTTCCCACAGCAATGTACACAACGGGAGGAACATATCCGAAGTACGACTCCACGTTAAGCGCGCCCTCAAGGGCGCCTGCTGCGCTGTTCACTCCTGAGCCGGTTGTTTGAGAACCGCTGCTGTTAAACCAGCCGTTCCAGTTGTTTGTGCTCTCGTTGCCGATGAATGCATTCCAGCCGGCAACGCTTCCACTTTTTGCCCACATGGCATTTCGTGTCGAGCGTTGCGAATCCGCAACAATAATGAACATATCTCCGTTCTGTGACTGTGCGGATTGAGTTGCAGTGTACAATTGCACACCGTTCCAACCGAGATAGAGGGAAAGGCCGCCGTTACTTGCCGCTATGGCAGAGGAGGCATCCACCGCGCCATCCATGACGTACCCTTGCTGCGGAGGAGGATTGCCGGAGATGGTAATGTGAAAATCCTGCCCGTTGTTGTTGTTCCAGGAGTTGTCGTTATAGTGAATTACAAATGCAACCTTGTCAATTCTCTGCACCGGATTATTGAACGGTCCAATTTTGATGGTGAGTTTGCCGGAATCAGGGCCTGAGAATTGCGTTTGTACAGCCGGGCCGGTGCCGTTAAAAAGTGTTGTGCCAGAAGGCCAGTACACGGAGTTTGGAGTACTCCAGCTATTGCCTGTATTGTTTACACCCCAATGCAATTTTGCGCCCTGTGTCACGCCGTTCACGGTAACGGTGATGGTATCATTTTTTGTCGGTGCAGTGGGTGACCACAGTACGCCCGTTGTGCCGCCGCCGGTGCTGTTTGAGCCCACCCACACATGCTGAATTGGTGACCGGGCAACATTTCCGTTGCTATCAACAGCCTCAACATAATAGTCTGCCAGCTTGTCCGTCAGTCCCGTAATCTGCGCGGAGTATTCCTTTGCTTTGTACAAGGGTTGGGGATTTGTCTGAGACGCGATCGTAGTGCCTGTCATGACAAGTTCATTCCACGGACTGACATCGCTGCCGCCGGCATATGTCTCATTATGATTATTAGCATTTGAATTCTGCCCGTCGGCATCGAGCCTGAACTTCAGTTTCACAGAAGCGAGCCCGCTGATATCGAAGACATACGTCCATACGGTGAAGTCATTCGGCTGATTAATGCCCCACTCCGTCGCTCCGGGATTGTACGGCTCTCTTTGCGGTACATAAATGGTGGGCGGTGTCAAATCCGTACCAGAGGAGATGACACTTTGGGCGTACGGGATGGCAAGGTTTGAAGCGCGTGCAGGATGGGAATCCCAGATGCCGTTTTGTGATCCGTCCCAGTACCAGTAATCGCTGGCTTCGCCGTTAAGAAAAAATTTCCATGCATTCTGTGTATTTGGGGAATTGGGATTAATCTGGTTTGCCGTGGAGACGATATTCTTTGCGGCAGTGATGATCCCCCAACTGTTCCGGTCCGGGCTGTAATTGCCGGCCGGGTCGCCATTCCATTTTTTAAATTCCGGATCGCCATTGTCCGCGCCGCTCCAGCTCCCGTCTTCAATATGAATGGGGTTGGTTGAATCCGGAGGGAACATCTGCAGGTAATCCTGCACCGTGCTGCAGACAAACCGCGCGGGGTTTGCCTGAAGCCAGTTGACAAAGTTTTGAAAATTACTGTTGTAGTATGATTCGGACCCGCCACCGTAATTGTCGCCATCATGGTGAAGCACAATCAGTATCGGGTGCTGAGGATCGGTATTGTAGCTCTCAAGCTGGCTCATGACATATTCGTAGTTCAGCGCTCCGAATCCGCCACGTCCGTCTTCATTGCCGAGGTAGCGATCCGTGGGGACGGCAATAATCTTTCGCGGAACACCTGTTGAGGGGTCCACATATTCCACGTAGTGCGGCTGCCTTCCCCATCGTGCGGAATTCTGCGTTGGTGCCCACAACCCGTTGAGTTGTACCCAGTCATTGGGATTAGCATTGCGAACGTCTGCCTTATTAGGCTCATACATGTTGCCCGCCGTGCTGAACGGATACCCCTGGCAGGTTCTGTCGAAGTGGATATTATCCACCATCACCCATTGCATGCCTTCATCGGCAAGTGCAGGAATCATCCGCGGCGAGAATGCATTTTCCGGCGGGAACATCCCCTTCGAGTATATACCGGAGAACTGAGACGACATCATCTGCTTATGTGATTGAATCTGTTTTCGTATATCATCATACTCGATCAAGCCCATCAGCGGATGATGATAGCCGAAACCCACCATATCAAGACGCGGATTCCCTAGTACTGTCGTCTGTGTTTTTATGGAGTTCCAGGAGGACTTCCAGTTTTGAAAGTTTCCGTTGCCCGTTGTTTCAAGGTTATTGAGATTCTCTATCAGTGAACCGGAAAAACTCACCTGGGCGCCAAAATGTGAAAGACCGGCTATGATTCCTTTTTGCACAGCATCTTTCGGCCATGAAGTATAGGGTCCGGTGCGTTGATTGTGGATATCGGTAACGGAGTATGAGTAGCGTCCGTTCTGATCTGTTTGCCCGACGGTTTCATACGGCCAATACACCGGCTGATGCATGTGCCAGAGAAAGGCGATGTAGATGGGAGGGTTTACGGACTCACGTCGCTCTTGAGAGAGAGTGGTGAATGATGAGAGAAGAGTGAAAAGCGCGCATCCACAAAGGATGATACAACGTCGCATTACGCCTCGGCCAATTCAAAAATGATGTGAGAGGTGTGCCAGATGTTGCATTCTTAATATAAATGAATGGCAAAGAGAGTGCAATGGTGAGGAAGAGGATGGCGTTGGAATGGAAGAAGCGGTGGAAGAAAAACGAACGCCGGCTTTGTACGCAAAAGAGAGCTACTGTTGTTCCTCGGGAGGCCGGAGTTTTTGAAAGCTTCTATACAGCAACAGGTCGTAAAGAATCTTCAACCCGCCTGTCAAAAAGAATGGGACGCTGAGAAGAGCCGGCGAGGAAAATAATTGTCCTGCAAGTGCAGGTGCGACCGATGCCCCTACTGAGCGCGCAACCGTGGTGACACCAGCGGCTGCCGAGCGTTCCCCGGGTTGCACAACCGCCATCGTGTATGATTGGCGCGTTGGGACGTCCATCTGTGAAATGGTAAAGCGCAACAGCAAAACGGTAATTGCGAGCGGGAGATTCGGCATCAAAGGGACAAGAATCAACAGAATGCTGGACGGGATGTGCGTGAACACCATGGTGTTAATCAACCCGAAGCGTGCAGCCAATTTCGCTGCAAGCAGCGCGGAGCATCCGGCGAGAATATTTGCGCCGAGGAAGATGCTGCCAAGTGTTGCAACAGACACTCCGAATTTGAGGTGAAACCAATACGCGATCATGCTCTGTAATATGAATCCCCCGGCAAAGGCATCAAGGGCAAACAATCCGCTGAGTTTCATCACCACGCCTTTGGACTCATGCAATGCAAACGGTTGTTGATGGGCTTGTGTTGTCTTCTCCGATTCAATCGAGGGTGAGAGAAAGGCGAATAATACCGCCAGGAATGCTCCGCAACCGGCGTACACTATAATGATCATGCGGTAGGAATCCAGAAGCGTACCCCCGTGCGATTGACTGATGGAAAAAACAGATCCGCAAAGGAAGGAACCCAAAGCCGTTGCAAGCGATCCGGCAAGGCTATACCATGCAAATGTTCTTGTCCTATCCGTGTCGCCGACAATCTGGCTGAGTGCAGCTTGTTCAATAGACAAGAATGGCCCCACATCTTTATCGCTCGGTGCGATTACACCGATTATTGCTGCAACCACCAGCAGAATGTAATTGCTCGTTAGTGCAAAAACAGTACCAGCCATAGCCATGAGTATTGCGCCAAGTATCAGCATACGCCGTCTGCCGATGCGGTCTGCGGTAAGTGTAATAAGGAGGGAAACGACAACATCTCCGAGGAGCGTAAGGCTGAAGAGAAGGCCGATCTGCACGGTCGTCAATCCCAAGGCAGAAAGGTAGAGAGCGAGGATAACGGAGAGGAATCCGTACGCAAAGAGCCGAATGGTTCTGGTGGCAAAGAGTATGTGAGAGTCCCGGAACACTCCTACTCCTTGGGAGATGCTACTTTGGTTCGATGCTTTCGATTAACCCTGCATCTTTAAGGATCCGCCTTGTGATGGAGATACGGGAGGTAGCATCATCATCCTTCCATATATCAATATTATTGATGAAGAAGTACACGTTCCCTTTACGCTCGACATATCCGACGTACCATCCCGCTTCAGGTTTATCCGAATCGCCCCAACCGGTCTTTGCCCTCAGAACGTAGGTATCCGTTTGTTCAGTGATGAGAATTTCCTTTACTCTCTCCAGAATTGGCGCTGAAAACGGGAGTTCATTCTTATACAATTTCTTCAGGAATGAAAGCTGCTGGCGCGGTGTAATGCGCATTTTACCCTTGAGCCAGAACAGGTCTATTCCACCGTTGATATTGTTGTTTCCGTAGCCCATGGTATCAATGTAGTGTTTCATTCGCTTCCCGCCTACACGGCGTGCAAGTTCCTGGTAGAACCACACGGTTGAAAACTTGATCGCGCTGCGCATGTTCTGGTCGGCATTCCATTGAGGCCGGCCCCTCTTCACGCCATCCCAGCGGATGGTGTCGTCTACATTCGGGATAACACCTGTCTGCAACGAGATCAGGGAATTCGGGATTTTAAACGTTGATGCCGGTATGAAACCGGAATCAATCCGGGCTGCGTTGTAAACGAACAGTGAGTCCTTATTCATGTTATACAGCATAAAGCAGCCGTGAACCCCGGCATCATCGAAGTATTTCTTCCACTCAGGCCGGTTAACGCTGGTTTGAGCAAGCAGTATTGATTGTCCGAGCCAAAGGAGCGTGATTAAAACGAGAATTGCGGGGCGTTTGGAGTGCATCATATCGGGGCTCGGGTTTCGGGTTTCGGGTTTGGTGACTGTTTAGAGTTTATCCCCTGCGGGTGCGGTGAAGACATCGCTTGCCACATTTCCTGTGTTGCGTGTTGCCGCAGGTTCAAATATCAGCACTTCCGCCTCTTCCTCCGCCACGGTGCGGTGTTCCACGCCGCGGGGAACAACAATACATTCACCTTCAGATAACTCAACTGAATGGCTGCGGAATTCGACCCGGAATTTCCCGCGCCAGACAAGAAACAACTCGTCTTCGTTCTTGTGGTGGTGCCAGACAAACTCTCCTTTGAACTTGACAAGTTTTACCTCCTGGCCGTTCAGCTCTGCAACAACTTTGGGGCGCCAGTGCTCGGTGAACAGCGAGAATTTTTCGTTGAGATTGATTTTGTCCGGCTGTTGATGCTGTTCCATCAGTCTCATATGACTCACGCCTTGCGAACGATCTTTGCTATTCCCCAACCCACAAGCACGAATACTG
>CAZWIN010000136.1:0-7494 GCA_964633855.1 uncultured Chitinophagales bacterium | reverse complement strand
TTTCGAAAGGATTCTCATGCAAGCATTCAAAGATAAGGTTGCTCTTGTCACAGGGAGTACCGGCGAAGGCCTCGGCCGCAGTATAGCGTTCACACTGGCGAAGGAAGGCTGCAAGGTTGTGCTGAATTACGGCACAGGCAATCCCAACAATTCGCTGGCTGCGGACAAAGTGCTGGCCGAACTACGCTCGCTCGGCGGAAAGGGGTACGCGTTCAAGGCAGATACCCGCGAGGAGGATGAGGTGAAACACATGATCGAGGGAATTGTCACGCTGTACGGACGCCTGGACTTTTTGATTTGTAATGCCGGTGGTGCGTGGGTTGCCAGCGATATTACGGAAGTGGAGCAGGAACACTGGAGATCGGTGATCAAGGCGGAGATTGACGGGTTGTTTTATTGCGCCAAGCACGCACTGCCGCATATGCGCAAAGCGCATTTTGGCCGCATCATTGCCATCGGTATGGCAGGGGCCGGGCGGATTGCCGGCCCTCCGTATGACTACCTTCTCGGGAAATCCGCACGGAATGCCTTCATACATTCCCTCGCGCAGCAGGAAATGGATTTCGGCATCACCTGTAATGTTGTTGCCCCGGGACATACGCGGCGGCTAACGCTGAAGGAGGCAGTGGATGCGGCGAAACATGGCGCACAGTGGAAGCGGCGGCGGAGCGCATTGCCGCAGGACGCTGCCGAAGCGGTGCGTTTCTTGTGTTCCGACCAGGGAGCTTTTGTTACGGGGAGCGTGATTGAGATTGCCGGCAACGCTGCGTAACTGCGTTGCATTTCAACGCCTCTCTGCGTATTATTCTCCCGTCCGGTCATTTCGCAGTTCAATACTCACAAAAAAACGGAGGCTGTCGTGAAAGCACGTTCGCACGCGGCCCTTGTTGCAAGTTTATCCATAGCATTCGTTGTCTGGAGCTGCAACAATGAATCCGTCAATGTGCCGCAGCAACCCGGGACCCTCTTTGTCGAAAGCATTTCCCCGGCGTCGGGATCGGCGGGCGCGCTTGTGGTGATTCTCGGTGCGCACTTCAACCCCGTTCCGGATCTGGATACCGTCAGGTTTGGCGGTAAGGCCGCAAAGGTCGAAAGCGCATCCGCAACGAGGCTTGTTGCAGTCGTACCGGAAAGTGCAACAACCGGGCCGGTCACAGTTACAGTAGGTGATGCCACGGTAACCGCCGCGCAGTTTACTGTCAGTGTTCCCTCGTGGTCCGTTGCTGCATCCATGCATGAAGCCCGGTATGCACACACCGCAACACTGCTCAATAACGGTAGGGTGCTTGTTGCAGGAGGAGAAACAAACTCTTCCGAGATCTACGATCCGCTGACCGGTTCCTGGATTGATGCAGGTAGCATGTCGGAAATCAGGACGTTTCATACTGCAACCCTGATGCAAAACGGATTGGTTCTTGTTGCCGGAGGAGGGGACTCTTCACTTTTTACCTGTGAAATATTTAATCCGCAAACCGGAACGTGGGCCCCCACAGGATCCATGCGTTTTGAGCGGTCGTATCATACGGCAACGCTGCTTCGCGATGGGCGGGTTCTTGTAACCGGCGGAGTGACGGGGATAGGGTTTCTGCAGTATTGTGAGTTGTATGACCCGATATTTGGCGTGTGGAGTGTGACGGATTCCATGTCTGTACCGCGGGCGTTTCACTCCGCGTTCGCGTTGAATACCGGCAGGGTGCTTGTTACCAGCGGCGAAACCCAGGTATGTGAGTTGTTTGACCCGTCTTCAAGAAGATGGAGCGTCACTTCTCCTCTCCCGGTGCACAGAGCATTTGGCGTCGGCGTCATTCTGGAGAGCGGCATCGTTGTTTTTTCAGGCGGGGCGGAAGCCTCATCGCCTTCGTCCGGAACAAATCTCTACAGCCCGGCCACCGGGTTGTGGACAAGTACAGGCGAGATGCATGTTGTGCGTATTAATCACGAAGCAACGTTTCTGCCGAGTCATGGCGCGGTACTGGTCTGCGGTGGCGAGACAAACGGGGAGCTCACAAACACCAGCGAAGTGTACCATCCTTCGGACGGTTCCTGGGGTATAACAACAAGCATGACGTCCAAAAGGAAATTCCACAGGGTTACGACACTCTCTTCGGGGAGAGTGTTGGTTACGGGCGGCAGGACTCCGGCCATCACAAGTACATGCGAGATCTACCAACCATAGAGTAATGAAGCACTCGCCAAAAATCTTCAAGAAGATGCTTTTTGTGTTGCCGGGGATGGCGCTGTATCTGCTGGTTGGGTGCAGCAGCAAGGAGGAAGAACCTGTTACCGCACCGGCACCAGCGCCGACAAATCCTGTTATTGTGGACTTCACTCCAATAACGGGCCCGGTAGGAACAGCCGTTGTCATTAACGGATTGCGTTTCAGCAGCAGTCAGGATTCAAACATAGTCCGGTTCGGCGGCAAGCGATCCGTGGTGGATACCGCAAGCACAACACGGCTTGTCACTTCTGTTCCAAGCGGGGTAATTCCCGGCCCTGCACAGATCAGCGTTACTGTCAACGGACAGACTGCAACCGGTTCAACATTTACAATCACATCTTCCCCGGAAACAAAAACCGTACATCATTTATCCAATATCCCCTGAACCATGCGCGAATATCTTGATCTTGTGGAACGTGTCCTTTCCAAGGGCACATACAAAACAAACCGTACCGGTGTTGATACAATCTCCTCATTTGCGGAGCACTACAGTGTGGATTTGAGCAAGGGTTACCCGTTGCTCACGACCAAGAAGGTCAACTTTAATTCAATGCTGCGCGAGGTGTTGTGGTATCTTTCAGGCGAAGACCATATCCGCAACCTCCGCAAGCACACAAAAATCTGGGATGCATGGGCTGATGAAAACGGCAATCTGGATACTGCCTATGGGAGATATTGGAGAAGATTTCCAAGCGCGCAATTGAATCCTGCAACAGGCAAGTATGAGGTGGTTGAGGTTGACCAGATAGGGAAGGTGATAGAGTTATTGAAGAAAGACCCCATGTCGCGCCGGATGGTGGTGACAGCATGGGAGCCTGGCAACGCCCATACAAGCAAGCTTCCGCCGTGTCACTACACGTTCGCATTCAACGTGCAGAACGACAAACTGTGCTGTCACCTTACACAGCGCTCGGGCGATATCGCGCTCGGCATTCCCTTCAACCTTGCCGCGTACGCACTGCTCACACAGATTCTCGCACAGGAGACCGGCTTCGAACCCGGCACATTCAGCCACACCATCGTCGATGCGCACATCTATATCAACCATGTTGACGGACTGAAAGAACAGTTGAAGCGCACCCCAAAACCCCTCCCCCAACTTCACATCGTCCGCAAGCCAATTGATGAACTGATGTTTGAAGACTTCACTCTGGCCGGTTACGAATCATACGAACCGATCAAGTTTGAGGTGGCTGTGTAGGGGCGGCGCTTCTTCGCCACTCAATGGTTTTACATGAGCATCTCATGAAACTTGCCATCATCGCAGCAATTGCAAACAACCGCGTCATCGGCAGGGAGGGCAAACTTCCCTGGCATATTTCAGAAGACCTGAAACGGTTCAAGCGCCTGACGACCGGGCATGCAGTGCTCATGGGGAGAAAAACCTATGAGTCCCTTGGGAAGCCTCTGGCAAACAGAAGGAACGTTGTGGTTACTTCTACACCGATTGCAGGAGCGGAATGTTACAATTCCATTACCAGTGCACTTGCTGCATTACACAACCAGGAAACCGTTTTTGTGATTGGCGGTGCACAGCTCTACTCTCATCTCTTTAAGAAGGCCGACTTTCTATACTTGACGTTTGTTGATCGGGATGTTGAGGGCGATGTTTTCTTTCCGGATGTACTTCACTCCATAGAGCATGAATTTACTCTTGTTCACCGCGAAGAACACGAAGGGTTCGCGTTTGCCGACTATCTTCGTAAATCGTCCGCCTGAATTATTTTTTGGACGCGCTCTTATTCAACGCTTGACCTGACGATATCACCATTGTTCCCGCCTGTTGTACTTTCACCCAGTAGGACTTCATCGGCTCTAATGTATCGGTGGTAACGTAACCGTTGTTGAATCCGAAGAATGGCGAAGTAATGATGCCGCCCGGGATGGTTGAGACTACAGCAGCCGGCACAGGGTTGCTGATTGTGCCAAACAGGTTCCACCCGGCATTGACAACAATGCTATCCACTGAGATGGATGTTCCAAGTATCGAAACGCTTTGGTCTGCCCCAAACTTTATCCACCAACCTTCGCCAACATCCATCAGGCTGTCATTTTCAGAAGCAGGATGGCGGCTCCAGGCTGTTGCGGTTGGGAAAACATTCCGCACATCCGGACTGTCAACTTCCAAGGGTAGCGAAAGCATGTTCCAGCTTCTTTTTACGTCGGCCTGTACAGTAATGAGATTTTCCGTCCGGAAGCTCCAAACCGTTGACCATCCGCTTGTGCCGCCCGAGTTCTTTGCGCTGACACGCCAGAGGTAAGCTGTATCTCCTGTAAGCCCGTTCAACAACTGCGTCGTATCTGTAATCGTTGAATCGTCAAACACGAGCGAGGTGAACAGCGGATCCGTTGCCACCTGAAGCCTGTACGTTGCTGCTGATACCACGCCGGACCATTGCAGTGTGGGGGAAAGCGGCTGGCCGGTTGATCCCGTTGCGGGGGAGACAAGTAACGGTGTGATCGCTGTCGATCCGACAGATGTTGTTCCCTGTTTGAGAACGATGTTATTGCCCGGATCAAACGTCACTGAAGTCGGCTGGGCGTTGAATACAAAACCGAACACCTGGTTATTCATCGTATTCATCACCCGGAGGGTGGAATCGGGCCTTGAAGCAAAAGTGATCTTGATCTCAATGGGCATTGAGAAGAACACAGTGTTTGTTTGCGTCTGCTTTGCTTTGAATCCCACCATCCAGCTTCCGCCGCCGAGGGATGTGATGTTGTACGAGTTCTGGTACACGGGGTGGTTCGGTGCGTATACCCACTGGTCGAAAAACCAATTCATGCTTTGTCCGGCCACCTGGCTGACTTTATCCACGAAGTCTGCTGTCGCAGCCGGCTTGTAGCGGAAATTGGTGGTGTCCGTTCCATATGCCTTGAGTATTGCAAAGAAGACGGAATCGCCCAGTGTGTACCTGAGCATGTGCAGTACGCATGCACCTTTTGAATACGTGATGGCGGTATTGAAAAGGGTATTGTCGTCCGGAGTAGTGATTGCCCACGAAGCGTTGTAGATAGGCCAGCCGGGATTTCCCGAGAGGTAGGAGTTCGCATCGTTGTTAATATCGTTTTTGTAGGAAGAGAACCCGCCTGTGTATTCATACCAGAGTGCTTCACAATATGTGGCGAATCCTTCATTGAGCCAGATATCCGCCCACGTTCCGCATGTAATCATGTCGCCGAACCATTGATGGCCATACTCGTGAGAGACGAGATTCTCGCTCCAGCAATTTGCGCAGAGGCTTGTCAGCGTCTGGTTTTCCATTCCTCCCCAGGGAAATTGATTGTTCAGCGTGGCAAACCCGTTCTTTTCAAAAGGATGTTCGCCAAAGAGCGTCGAGAAATAGGTTGTCATCGGGATGATTTTTGTTTTGATGTTGTTCAAACTTGTCTGGTTCTCTCCTGTATTCCAATAAAACCGCATCGGAATGCTGTCGCCGGGATTTGCAATGCTCGGCCATTTTACGATGTCGAGGTTGTACCCGACTTTGCCGGACATGACAATAAGATAGGTGGAAACCGGATCGCGGCTGATCCAGTTGTACCAGATGGTGTCGGCGATACGGATGGAATCCGCCAACCTGCCGTTGGAACCAAGCTTAACCGTGGCGGGTACCTTTGCCGTCAGGTTGACCGTCGCTTTGTCCGAAGGTTTGTCCCAGCAGGGGAACCATTTTCGGGCGCCTTCGGGCTCGCAATCGGTAAAGACCATGCCGCTTCCGGTATAGAACACGTTGTCGGCGACATTATTGTGCCGGTAATACACCTTCACGTCTGCAATTTCTCCGGGCAAGTACGTTCTGTCCAGTTGAATGTCGAGGATATTTGCACTGTGTGTGAATGAACTCCCCGCCATACGCACGGAATCAATGGTGAGTGAACTGTTCACTGCATTCAGCCGTAGTGTACTCAATGCCGTGTCCACGCGGAAAGTGATGATTGCGCTCGCGGCGAACGAATGCGGGTAAGGACTCAGGAAGCAATTGTAAATGTTGAGGTCAAGAGTATAATTCAATATGTCAAATGAATGAATGGGGCTTCCGGGTGATTCCAACGGATCTGCTGAGGAATGTTTTCCGCTCTTCTTCTTGTTTGAACATTGTTCAGATCCTTTCAGTGAGGATTCCTGTCCCATCGCCACCTGCGCCACGGCGAGGGAGAGAGCAAGTAATAAGGATGTAAGTTTCATTGCCTTGGTCCTGATGTTGGGTTACGTATCAATGTCTTTTCTTATGAACAATCCTGTATTCCATCTCCGGATCGCTATTGGGTGCAAGAGTTTCTGCCGGACCAAAGATCAAACTTCCCGGCGCGTTTGCTTTTACCCATAAGCCGATGCCGGGGTCAATTTCTTCGGTAGCGAAGTAGCCGTTTTGGTTGTACTTGTAGTAGTATGATTCCACAATGCCGGGCGGCACCTGAATAATCGATCCTGTCATTACCGGAGCGGTTGTTGACCCGATGAGGTTCCAGCCGGCAGTTACTTCAATTGTATCTCTCGTGCGCGGAAGCCCGGTAATGCTTACCTGTTGGTCAGAAGGGAATTTTAGCCAGTAGCCCTCTCCATATCGCAGCGTATCGCGCTCAACATAACCCACGCCTTGTTCGTATGTGCCTGCAGTTGAGGTTGCCGTCGGGAAAACGGAGGTGGTCCTTCTGTCGCTGACCGTCACGGGAAGCGAAACCATGTTCCATCCTGCGGAAACGGGAATGTGATACGTTGAACCAACCGAGTCGTTAACAAGCGCCGTCCAGACGCTGAGGTTCGATCCATCCAATCTCATCCAGATGGGATAGACGTTTCCGTTCAGCGCGGCAATGTTGGTGTAGTCGCCAAAGAAGATGTTGCTTGTCGGGTTGAATGAGGATTGACTGACCACAAAGTTGGCGAATGTCTCTCCACCGTCCGTCGAACGTGCCACGTACACATCAGTGTTGTTGCCGAGAGTGTTTCTTCTGTCATAAAACACCACATAGAGATATCCCGTCGCCTGATCAATGGTCATCCAGCAGAAGAACTGATCGCGTGTTGTCAGATCGTCATTCACGCGTCGCACCGGCCCCCAGGTTTGTCCGCCGTCAGTTGAGCGTGTGATGAAGATATCGGTGTTTGTCAACCCGTTGCGTTGGTCAGACCAGCAAACATAAATGGTGCCGCGATACGGGGAGTTGCTCGCGTCGCATGCGGTGATCGGCAGGCCGTTAGCGCGATAAATTCCTGACACAGCAAAGTCCCATCCGCCCGGCTGGGAAGATACAAACACATCACTGCCCCA
>CAZWIN010000135.1:6526-7588 GCA_964633855.1 uncultured Chitinophagales bacterium | reverse complement strand
TGCACTGAAATTGTATCCCGTGGAATTGACACTCCCGTTATGCAGGTTCCAGTGCCGCAATGCAGCCAATATCCTTTTCCCGGCTCAAAGACATAACTCGTCTGGTAGCCGCTTCCGGGTATGAACTCAAACCCGTATGAGCCGCCGCAGGCCGGGAACAATACATGAGATGAATCATTGTCAGCATACACAGGAATGGAGAGAAGGTTCCAACCCGGAATCAGCGTAATGCATGCTTCAATCCTGAAGAGCGTAGTAAAGTGACGGACTGTGCTGAATGGCCCCCATCCGGCATTGTTCGCGCCGCGCACGCGCCAGTAGTATGTTGTACTGTCCTGCAGGGATTGAAGCACCAGCATTGTGTTGGTAAGAGTGGAATCAATCACAGACGCGGAGAAGAGCGAATCAACCGACCATTCGACCCAGTAGACGGCCGATGCAGGAGTGGTAGCGTTCCAGCCCAGTGTTGTACTATCAGAAGAAATTTCAGCGCCCTGCACAGGTGAAACAAGCGCAACAGCCGAAGGTGTGGACATCGTGGTAAACTTGCGTAGTGATGACCACCCGCCATTCCCCGCAACGTTCTCCGCCATCACCCGCCAGAAATATTCAGTGTTTGGAGCAAGACCGCCTACGAGGCGAAGAGTATCTGTGAGAGTGGAATCATTAACAACCCATCCCCCGGCAAATGTGGAATCTGTGGATACTTGAACACGGTAGAGCGTGGCAAGCGGTTCAATATTCCAGAGTAACGTCACGGCGACAGGAAGATCTATAGCGTTATCTACTGGAGACACAAGAATAACAACAGATGGCGGAAAGAGTGTTGTAAAGCTTCGGGCTGCGGACCAAGTGCTTGTTCCAGCAATGTTTGAGGCATTCACGCGCCAGAAGTATTCGGTGCTTCCCGATAATCCGCTGAGCACATACAACGTGTCCGTCAGCGTGGAATCATCCGCCACTATTCCGCCGCCAAATGTCGAATCCGTGGAAACCTGTATTCTGTATGATGCTGCCCCGGGAGCAATGTTCCAGCGTAAAGTTAGGGCAAGGAGTTGTCCT
>CAZWIN010000135.1:3185-6516 GCA_964633855.1 uncultured Chitinophagales bacterium | reverse complement strand
GTCCTGTTGCATCGTCGGGTGGAGAGGTAAGAGCTACGCCCAGGGGAGGAGTAATCGTTGTGAATGTACGGACTACCGACCAGCTTCCCGTTCCGGCGATGTTTGAAGCATTCACACGCCAGAAGTATTCGGTACTTCCGGACAACCCACTGAGTGCATACAGTGTATCCGCGAGAGTGGAATCGTTCACTATGATGCCGCCGCTGAAGGCGGTGTCTGTGGAGACCTGTAATCTGTATGATGCAGCTCCCGGAGTAATATTCCATCGCAATGTCAGGGAGAACAACTGTCCTGTTACGCCGTGAGGCGGGGAGACAAGAACCACGCTTACCGGCGGGGTAATGGTTGTGAATTTTCTCACTGAAGACCAGTTTCCATTGCCAGCCACATTTGAGCCGCGTACACGCCAGAAATAGTTCGTGTTTGTCGTTAAGCCGCTGAGAAGATACAACGTATCAGTAAGAGTCGAATCATTTGCCACCAATCCGCCTGCGAATGTCGAATCCGTTGACACTTGCAACGCATAGGCTGATGCAACCGCTGCAACATTCCACCTCAGCGTTAATGAAGATGGTTGTTCAACGGCATTGGCAGACGGAAAGACAAGTGCGATGGCTGCGGGAGGCGCGATGGTGGTAAAGTTCCGCATTGCGGAGTAATTTCCATTTCCCACAGCATTGGATGCGCGAACGCGCCAGAAGTATTTTGTATTTGTTGTGAGCCCGCCGGCAAGATACGTCGTGTCTGTCAACGTTGAGTCATTGACCGCGAACCCTCCGGCAAACGTCGAATCCGTGGACACCTGCAATGTATATGCGAGTGCACCGGCTGTAACATTCCACAGCAGTGTAGTGGATGTCGGCAATCCTGTGACATTGTTTGCCGGCGATTGGAGAACAACCGCGGCAGGGGGAGCAACTGTGGTGAATTTTCTCACAGAAGAGTACGATCCGGTTGACACGCCATTCTTTGCACGCACACGCCAGAAGTACTTTGTGTTGGTGTTCAATCCGCTCGCTACATACGACGTGTCCGTAATGGTAGAATCGTTCACGACAATGCCGCCAGCAAATGTTGAGTCGGTACCCAACTGGAGTTTGTACGAAGTTGCTGTCGGCACGACGTTCCACCGCACGGTCGGAGAGACAGGCAGTTCGATGGCGTTGTTGGCCGGAGAGACAAGAGTCGGCGCGGCAAGTGTGGACGCCGTAATGGTAAAGTTTGCATTGGAAATGTCAAAGAAAACATTCCCCACCGCTTCCACTTTCATTCTTGCAGTTGTTGTCGCGGTATTGGGAATCGTCACTACCTCAGACCCATCGTTAGGAGTGCTGGCAATCAATGTGCTGAAGTTATTACCACCATCGGTTGAAAGCGAGATCTTTACGTTGGCGCAACTCACGGGTGCAGTAGTGGTGTTCGCCACCGCCCATGTGACTGTTTGTGATGAATTGCCACCCCATGATACCGCCGTATTGGGCGAAGATACCTGGAATGGCCCCGAAGTATTGCTCACCGTAACAGCCATGTCAGTATATTGCGTTTGACCGACCTTGATGGGTGCCGTTGAACTGTACGGACAATTATCCCGCACGGTCAACCTGAAATTCAATGTCCTCGAGACCGAGCTCAACGCCTCAATGTTGGTACCGGCATCACCTCCTGTCAACACAGGTGTGACCAGCAGGCCTGCGAGAATAGTGGACAATTTCGGGAACAATCTTGTTGGCGATGTGGTGGGGCTGAATGACAGCCAATTCGGGCCGGTCGTTTTCGTTGGACTGGCGATACTATTTGCGCCCGATGTTGATGAATTGTCGTTCTGCTCCCAGCAATACGTCAGCGGATCGCCGTTGGCGTCAGTTGCCGAGCCGGTAAGCGCAAACGGGGTGCTGATGGGGATTGTATAGTTGCTGACTGCCGCGACCACGGGAGTCGCATTGTTTGCTGTGATATTCGTGGTTACCGGACAGCTTTTCGTTGCCATATTCGCCTGTATCTGGGCAATTGAAGCTTCATGAAAAATGTCAATGGAGTGCGGCGCGACATCCCGGGATGTGATTCCGGCATATCCCATAATCGTGATACCGGAACCCACTTCTTTGTTGACCCCGGTTCCTTCAAGTGAGTGTGAGAAGGTATGATTCGCACCCATTTGATGACCGACCTCGTGCACAACATAATCAATATCAAAATTATCCCCCTGTGGAATCCCGTCTGCAGGAGAAGTAATGCCGCTACCCTTCTGGCCGTTCACACAAACGCAGCCGATACATCCCGCATTTCCACCGCCCCCGGAAGCACCGAACATGTGGCCGATATCATAATTGGCTTCTCCGATGTTTGATGTGAGCGTTGACTGTAATTGTGAATTCCAATTCGATAACGAGGTGTATGGATCTGTCGACGGATTGTAATAAATAACACTAGTGGTCGCACCAATAAGATTCAGGTGAATGGCAAGGTCTTTTTCATACACACCATTGCAACGGGTAAGTGTTGCGTTAAATGCAGCCAGCACCAACGCCACATCTGCAGAGCTAAAAGCATTGAAGTAGTTACTGTATTCGCCATTGCAGGACTGTGCGAGACGCATGGTTTTGAGTTCGCCGGCCGAACTCATCGGGCTGTTCGGTTGGTTCATTTGCCTGTTGATGTCTTCCAGCGTTCTCGTATCTTCCGTGGTACATGTCCATGCTAACTGTCCGGATTGCCTTTGCGATTTGAATACCGCGTAAATTGTGTGATCTTCCGAATACGCTTCAATAAATTCATTTTCTCTATCCGTCCTGAAAACCATTGTTTGTACGCCTTGTGGGGAGATACTCAACTTCAGTGTTGCATACCTGTCCGTAATTCCCCTCCCGGAAAAGGCTCTGATCTCGGGAAATTGGGCTTGCAAATCAGGTTCAAAATTTGACGCTTCAAACACTTCAAACTGTTCCAGTTGTCCGTCCGCATTTGGCAACGAAATAATCGTCGAGGATTTGGAGCCTTGTCCGCTCACCACAGTAAAGAGTTCTTGTCTCAAGGGCCCAATGTTCAGCTCAAACAATTTGAACGTTTTGGGGAAGGAGAGCCTCGCCACAGCTTTGTCAGTAACTATTGTACTTACTTCGGATGTTCCTGATATGTCTCTCCACGCTGATGCGGTTTGCGCGATACCAAGGTGAGTAAAACATATAGCAAGAAAACTCAATAATAGAATACCAGCGACACTTTTCATGTTGTTTTCCAAAAAATAGATTAACTGAGAACTGTTGTTACCAGGGATATCGCGGACGGAACAGTTGTATCTTGTGTATAATGTAAAAAAATGGAAGGTGAGTTC
>CAZWIN010000135.1:0-3175 GCA_964633855.1 uncultured Chitinophagales bacterium | reverse complement strand
CTGTGGGTCGGATTTCTGACAACATCTCAACTATAGAAGAGTTGCAACATTGCGGAGAACACGTATGATGGAAGTTCCAAAACAGCCCGTATATGAAAAAACTCTATTTTGCACCGAGAGCGGCACCAATAATTCCCGCGTCATTCTTGAGCCGTGCTGGAACAATCGGCGCACGCGCTGCAAGATAGTGAATGAATTTTTCGGATTTCCTGCTCACACCACCACCGATTATGATCAGGTCTGGCCACAGTAGATTTTCGAGAGCATGAAGATACTCGTTTACTGATTTGCTCCATTTCTTCCACGAAAGACTTTTCTCTTCCCGCACTCTTGACGAAGCCTTCCGTTCGGCGTTTTTTCCATCCATTTCAATCTGACCAAACTCGGTGTTTGGAACAAGCCTGCCATCCGCAAAGAGGGCCGATCCGATGCCCGTGCCTAGTGTTACAACCACAACAACACCCGAATGCTTTTTCCCTGCTCCAAGCTTCATTTCAGCCAACCCGGCAGCATCAGCATCGTTCATTACAGTAACTTTACAACCGGTTACCTTTGCATATAACGGAGCGGCTTCAGTGCCAATCCATGATTTATGGAGGTTGTTCGCCGTCAACACTCGTCCGTGCTTGATCGGCCCTGGCATAGCACATCCAATACGCCCCTTCCATGAAAAATGCTTAGCTACTTCATGCACGGTTTCTGCAATTGCCTTGGGGGTTGCGCGTTTCGGCGTATCAAGCCGATAGCGTTCGACAATAAATTTGCCGGTAGAGGTATCAACTACCGCACCCTTGATGCCGCTTCCACCAATATCAATACCCAGAATATGCATACCGATTGCCGTTCATTATGGTTTTAGCATTAACATGCAGTATAGACAGAGGGAACAAATCAACATCAACGTGAAGAAAAGAGTGGAGCCGCCATTTCGTTAGCAGAGGTTATTATGGCAACCTCCACCGCCTCCCATCCGCGGCAAGCATGTGATCTGCTTCTTTCGGGCCCCATGTTCCGGAAGAATATTCACAGACTTTGGATTGCGTATTCGATTGCCAGCCCTCGTGAATCGGGGTAATAAGCGACCATGCCACATCAACACTATCGCCCCGGGCGTACAGCGTGGCGTCTCCCAACATACAATCAAGAATCAGACGCGTATATGCATCAGCAAGATGTCCTCCGAACGACGAACCATATCGAAAATCCATGGTCACAGGACGTAGCCTCGTTGCTGACCCGGGGATCTTTGAACTGAACTTCAACGATATCCCTTCGTCAGGCTGGATACGGATTACGATATTGTTCTGGTCAATTGCATCCGACGAGAGTGAGGTAAATAAATGATGGGGGGTTTTCTTGAACTGCACGGCGATTTCGGTAACCCGTTTCGGCAGCCGCTTTCCCGACCGGACATAAAAGGGCACACCCGCCCATCTCCAATTCTCAATCTGAAACTTGATGGCAACATACGTCTCGGTTGTACTCTGCGGCGAAACACCCTTCTCCTGACGGTAGCCGATAGTTTGCTTCCCACCGACCGTTCCTGAAGTGTACTGTCCCCTGATGGTAAACTTTTGAACATCTTCCGGCATAATCGGCTGAATCGCCTGAAATACTTTTTGTTTCTCATCGCGCACCTGTTGCGCATCAAACAGCACCGGAGGCTCCATTGCCGTATGCGCAAGCAATTGCAACATGTGATTCTGAATCATGTCGCGCATGGCGCCTGCGTTTTCGTAGTAACCGCCGCGATTTTCCACACCCACTGTTTCAGCGGCTGTGATCTGTACATGATCAACGTAGTTCCTGTTCCAGATGGGCTCAAAAATACCATTGGCAAAACGAAAGACTAAAAGATTTTGTACTGTTTCCTTGCCAAGGTAGTGATCAATACGATACACCTGTTCTTCTCTGAACACATCGAGAACTTCTGTATTGAGTTGCCTTGCGGAAGAAAGGTCGGTACCGAACGGTTTTTCAATGATTATACGAACCCAGTTGTGCGGCTTTTTAGGTGTGTTCAAACCGGCATAGCCGAGATGTTGAACTATCGGTGAGTACATTGCCGGCGGTGTTGACAGATAAAAAAGATAGTTCTCCCCCGCTTTCCGGTCGCTGTCAATAACTTTAAGTTGTTCCTTCAGCTTTATGAACTCTTCGGCAACTGTGGAATCGGCCGTAACATAGAACAGGCCTTTTGCAAAAGCCTCCCAGAGGACTTTTTCCGTACCTTGAAGCCTTCCGAATTCCTTCATGGCTTCATACAGATATGCACGAAATGCATCGTGGGACATTTCCGTCCGCCCGACGCCCACTATTGTAAACCCCGGCGGCAACATTCCTTGTCGCGCAAGGTCAAATATTGCCGGGATAAGTTTGCGTTTCGTGAGGTCACCGGAAGCACCGAAGATAACCATAGTACACGATTCCGGCGTGCGCTCCATGCGTGTGGATTCTGAAAGCGGGTTATGATTGAGAATGGAATTCATTCAGGATTCAGGATTCAGGATTCAGGGTACATTCCTGAATCTTGAATCCATAATCTTCGGTGTTTATCCCTTGGTCTTCACCGCGTGCCCGCCGAATTCATTCCTCAACGCTGCCAGCATGCGATGTGCGAAAGAATTTTTATCGCGGGAAGCAAAACGCATCTGAAGCGAGAGAGCAAGGACTGGAGCCGGGACATCACGTTCTATGGATTCAAATACAGTCCAGCGGCCTTCGCCACTATCGGCAACGAACGGCTCGAGTTTTTCCAGTTTCGGGTCTTTGTTGAGCGCATCCTCCGCAAGTTCCAGCAACCATGACCGGACGACGCTTCCTTGATTCCAGAGGTGGGAAATCTTCGGAAGGTCAAGCCCGTACGGAGAGGCGCGAAGAATATCAAATCCTTCGGCATACGCCTGCATCATACCGTATTCAATGCCGTTGTGGATCATTTTCACAAGATGCCCGGCGCCGCTTGCCCCGCAGTGCAGGTAGCCATCCTGCGGTGCAAGCGTTTTAAAGATGGCATCAAGATACTGAACAGGTTCCTTCTCACCGCCGATCATCAGGCAGTAACCGATTTTCAGGCCCCAGATTCCTCCACTTGTTCCGCAGTCAACGTAATGGATTCCCTTTGATTGAAGCTCGTTGAACCTGCGGACGGTGTCCTTGTAGTAGGAATTACCCC
>CAZWIN010000134.1:0-7599 GCA_964633855.1 uncultured Chitinophagales bacterium | reverse complement strand
TTGATCCAGTGTTGTCGTTCACTGGTTTCTCCTTTGCCTCGGATACCATTTCCGTGAACAGTGGCTGGAACCTTATCGGCTCAGCCACATCTGCGATTCCGGTCGGTGGGCTGACATCATTTCCTGACAGTATTATCCGGACATCAGTGTTTGGCTATAACAACGCATACTTCGCAACTGATTCTCTCCGCGCAGGGTTTGGATATTGGGTGAAGGTGAGCCAGCCGGGACAGTTGTTCCTGAATCCCGGAGCATCGCCTCAGAACAGGATGTTTTCTTCCGGAGAATTCCTCTCGGAGTTGAGTGCATTGGAGGTTGTTGATAACCGCGGTATGTCCCAAACGTTGTACTTCGGCGCAAAGGATGAACAGAGGGAAATGCAAATGATGTTTGAGCTGCCGCCCACACCGCCTGAAGGTGCTTTCGATGTCCGTTTTGCGTCCGGCCGTCAGGTGGAATTGGCGGCAACCAAGGGTACGCTCTCCTCTTTGATTCAGGTCAGTGGCGCTGAGTTTCCGTTGACCGTTCGTTGTATCCGCAATAACGGTTCAATAAGTGCCCGCCTGCACATTGGAGACAGGGAAATTCTGCTTGCGAATTCGTCTACGGTTTCTATTGAATCCGCCGGCGACAATATTATGTTGAAGTTGGGTGAGAATGAAGTGATTCCACGGGTATTTCGCCTGGAACAGAATTACCCCAATCCATTTAATCCCAAAACAGAAATACGTTATGAGATTCCCGAAGTAAGTACCGTCTCGTTGATTGTGTATGATGTGTTAGGGCGGGTAGTCAGGCAACTGGTAAGGGATGTACAATCTCCCGGATCCCAATCGGTGTCGTGGGATGGTGCTGACGAATCTGGAAAACAAGTAGCCAGTGGTCTGTACCTCTACCGCCTGGAGACATTTGGTGTGTCTGGCTCCCGATCATCATACGTGGAAACGAAGAAAATGCTCTTACTGAAGTAGTTTTCCACCTTTCAAGTATCCGGTACCGTTTCAAATTTACGCGTATTTGAGGGGGGATTTGGAACCAGGGAATCAACAGGGCTTGATTTCGAGCTTTTTTTTTGACAATTTTGAGAGAAGAAAACTCCCTCAGTAAGGCTTTCTTAATCTCGCATCAGGTTTTGGCCATGGCGTTCTTTCCAAAAAACAGGACTCTGAGGCAGTAAGGCCTGATAGTCCACGTGAGATTATCCTGAACCTAAAAGCATCCCCCACAAAAGTCTCCGGGCACTATTGTATTCAGCCGGTAATAAAGCGACTGGTTGTTGAATGTAGGGATACTGATGGGTTCGATGTTGTCTGTCGAACGCTGGAGAAAGGACAATTCGTGTTATGTATCGAAGCATAAGATTCGCGAGCCTTGCGGCATGTCTTGCAATAATGTCGGTATCTTCGTATGCCCAATTCCGCGATGATGGTATGTCGCTTGGAGTAAAAGTGGGAACGATTTTCAGCACCACGGAAAAAGGGCAGAAGGCAAGTGGCTACGATGCCCGCGGGTTTTTCCGCCACAAGCTTGCGCCTCATTTGCGAGGCGAACTTGGCGTGGACTTCGGCGAACTGAAGGCAAAGTCATTCAAGACCCAGGTGATTCCGCTGGATTACCGGCTGCTGTTCAGTCCGTATCTCGGCCCCTCGTGGTCACCGTATTTTTATACAGGCATCGGTGCCATGTACTATGAGCAGGAAAAACATCCGCCTTCTGGAATTGTATCGAGAAAAAGCGGACGTGCGGGTTTTGTGCCGGTAGGCCTCGGTGCGCAATTTATGACTGACGACAAAATTGCCCTCGAGCTGAGTGCAGGGTACACGTACACGTTCGTTGACGGTATTACATCCTTGACCACGCTGAAGAAAGGCAACTACTGGAACGCGATGATCGGCATCAGTGTTGTCGGCGAGGATGAAGACCAGGATCCCGACAAGGATGGGCTTCTTACCAAGGAAGAAAAGCGAATTAAAACAGACCCGCATAATCCCGATACCGACGGCGATGGCCTCATGGATGGGGAAGAAGTGCGTAAGTATAAGACCGATCCCCTGAATCCTGATACTGACGGTGATGGGCTGACCGATGGCGATGAAGTAAGGAAGTATTCCACCGATCCTTTGAATCCCGACACAGATGGCGACCGTCTGACCGATGGTTCTGAAGTCCTCACACACAAGACCAACCCGTTGAATCCGGATACAGACGGCGACCGCCTGACTGACGGCGACGAAGTGCTGACACACAAAACGAACCCGCTGGATCCCGATACTGATGCCGGCTCTGTTCACGATGGAGTAGAAGTGCGCAGGGGAACCAATCCGCTGAACCCGGCTGATGATGTGCCCAAAACAGCCGAGCTGAGTATTGAAATCGGAAAGGCCATTGTCCTCGAAGGCGTGGTGTTTGAATTTAACAAGAGTACGATCAAGCCCGAGTCCGAACCGGTGTTGACAAAGGCATACAATACCCTGAAAGACAATCCGGAAATCGAAGTCGAAATTCACGGCCATACTGATAATGTCGGTAAAGCTTCATACAACCTGAAACTCTCGCAGGCAAGGGCCAATTCAGTGCGCCAGTGGCTTGTCAACAAGGGTATTGCGCCGGGACGAATCGGCACAAAGGGTTTTGGCTTTGTACGCCCGATTGCTCCGAACGATACGGAAGAGGGCAGGCAGAAGAACCGTCGTATTGAATTCGTCAGAGTGAAGTAAGGAACACCATGTCCGTAGTTGTTTCATCGCTTACAAAATATTATGGTACGACGAAGGCTGTTGATAACATCTCGTTTACGGTGAACATGGGCGAGGTGGTCGGTTTGCTTGGCCCGAACGGCGCTGGCAAGACCACCATTGCAAGGATGATCACCGGGTACCTCGCGGCTTCGAGCGGCAGTATTGATATCAACGGCAAAAATATCGTCACAGATACATTTGAAGCAAGGAAACTTGTCGGATATCTTCCGGAGGATAATCCGCTTTACCCGGATATGGATGTTGTGGAATACCTCGAATACATTGCAAGCCTGCAAGGCGTTCCGCGAAAGATTGCCCCCCGCCGCATCAAGTCAGTCATTGAGACGTTCGACCTTCAGGAGATGAAGCATGTGGAAATCGGTCATCTCTCAAAAGGATACCGGCAGAGAGTCGGTATTGCGCAGGCGATGATTCACCTTCCACAGGTTGTCATTCTTGATGAGCCTACGAACGGCCTTGATCCCAATCAGATTCTCGAGTTTCGCCAGTACGTCCGGCAGATCGGAAAAGAGAAGGCAGTCATTCTTTCCACGCATACACTTTCCGAAGTGCAGGCGGTCTGTGATCGGGTAATCATCATGGATAAAGGGCGGAAGCTCGCCGATGCGCCGCTTGCCGATCTGGCGCTTCAATATGAGGGCGCACAGAAATTCTTTGTCGGCCTCGATATTCCCGAAGGATATGACCTTGCAAAAGCGGAACAGCATTTGAAAAAACTTGATGGCGTTGTGCTGGTTTCTCCGCTTGCGCAACTTGAGCCGAGCGAGAAAAGCCGCGGCTTTTATATTGAATCGCGCAAAGACGGCAACATGCGGCGGCAGTTGTTCCAACTCTGCGTGCAGCAGGGATGGACGCTGGTTCATCTCCATAGGGGTCGCGTACAGATCGAGGATATTTTCCACAGGATTACAACCGGACAGGTAAGCCAATGAACAATATCCGGGCAATCCTGTTGAAGGAAATACGTTCATACTTCGATTCACCGTTGGTGTATATTTTCATCATGGTGTTTCTCTGCCTCTCGGGAGCATACGTCTCCGGCAACATCTTTCTGGCTAACGTCGCCTCGATGCAGACATTTTTTGAGATTGCCCCGGTGTTGCTGTTGCTGTTTGCTCCCGCAGTAACAATGCGCCTTCTGGCGGAAGAGAAACGGCTTGGGACATACGAGATCATCTCCACAAAGCCCGTCAAACTCGGGCAGATTATTGTCGGAAAATTTCTCGCTGCATGGAGTGTGTTGCTTTGCGCGCTTATTCCTACGCTTGTGTATTTCTTTGTAATTGCTTCGCTTGGCCCGATTGACCCCGGCCCCGCCATCGGCGGATATGTTGGCCTGTTTTTGCTTGGCGGAGTGTTTATCGCAGCGGGCATGTTCGGCAGCAGCCTCAGTAACGACCAGATGATTGCGCTGATTATCGGTTTTCTCTTTTGTTTTCTGCTCTATGCCTTCGACAAAATACTCCTGTATGTTCCGGTCAGCTTGGTGGGCATTATCGAATATCTTGGTGTCGGAAAGCATTTCGGCGGACTGGCGCGCGGGGTTCTGGACGCCCGCCTCATCGTCTATTACATTTCGCTGGCTGTCGTGTTTCTTGTGCTGGCTTCCGTTAATGCCGGGCGGGAACCGGGGCAGACAGTCTGGCGCTTGAAGGACTTCAAGCCGGGAGAGCGGCTGGCGCGCATCAGTTTGGTATTTGCCATTCTCATCTTTGTTAACCTGTTGACGTTCCGTGCGTCGTTCAGGATTGACCTGACAGCGAATAAAGTGTACACGCTCTCCGATGTGACAAAGCGTATGCTGGGTTCACTCGATGATAATTTCCTTGTGCGGGCCTACTTCTCTCCTGACCTTCCGCCACCATATCATAACCACCGGGAGAATGTACACCAGTTGCTCGAAGAGTACAGAGCGTATTCTCACGGCAAGCTTCTCTACCAGTTTGTCAATCCCCAGGCTTCGCCGGAAGATGAACAACAAGCGTTGAAAGAGGGCATGACGCCGGTTCAGGTAAAGGTGATTCGCCAGAACAAACTGCAAAGTACCAAGGCGTATGTTGGCATGACGTTTACCTATGGCGACAGGCAGGAACGGCTGCCGGTTGTTTCTTCTCTTGAGCGGCTTGAGTACGAGATCAGTGGAAGCCTGAAGAAGATGACTGCCCCGGAGGTGAAGTCTATCTCCGTACTCAAGGGTATAGGCGGCCCCGGGCTTGATGATATGAAGGCTTTTGTTGCAGGGTTATCGCGTCAGTACGCGGTGAATACCGTGGAACTGTCTGCACGGTCTCCCATTCCGCGCGACGTGGATGTACTTCTTGTCATTGCCCCCGCCAGAAAGTTTACCGAACCTGAAAAATTCATGATTGACCAGTTCATCATGCGGGGTGGAAGAGTGGCATTCTTCCTGAATGCAGTCACGCTGGACAAGGCAACATTCCGTATGAACGTGAACGATGTGAACCTTGATGATATGTTCGATGCGTACGGGTGGATCATCAACAAGGATGTCGTTGCCGATACGCGTTGTGCATCATACATTGTCAAATCCGAGGCTGCAGGAGTGCCGTTCTCAACAGAGATTTTGTATCCGTTCTATCCCCTGGCAACGGAATTCAACCGGGATGTTCCGCTTGTGAAAGACCTTTCGCCTGTAGCGCTGACGTTCGCCAGCTCAGTGGATTCACGTCTGGCAGGCATACGCGGTTCCGCCGCAACTGTTATCGTCACTTCATCAATGCAATCACGCAGTTTTTCGGTGGACAGTATACTCGTGAACCCCATTCAGACACTTCCTTCTTCGGAATTTACGCAAAGCAGCATCCCGCTTGCCGCGACGCTCGAAGGATCCTTTCATAGCGCGTTCGCTGATACACGTGACCCTGTTATCCGTGAAGCCATTGCCGGTGCCAACCATGGGCAGGCTCTTTCGAGGAGTCCGCGGACACGGATTGTTGTTGTGGGGGATGGTGATTTTGTTCTTGACAGGGCATTTTACGGGTACGACAATATTGCGTTTGCGGTCAATGCAGTTGACTGGCTGGTCGGTGATACCTTTCTTGCGTCCATCAGGTCGCGCGATGTTGGTGTCAGGCCGCTTGCGGAAATTTCCGAAGCAAAGAAATCATTCATTCAGTATGTTGGTTTTGCCGGGCCTCCGTTTATGATTCTTGTAATGGGATTGGTCTGGATTATTGCAAAGTCCATGAGACGCAGGAAGCATAAACTCAGTTATTGAGACGTGACGCCATGAAACGTGTAAGCCTTGTTGTGTTGTTGCTGCTGTTGGGCATTGTCATCGCCGCATATCTGCTGAAAGAATCCCCGAAAGCGGAGGATGCGACGTTTGTCATGCCGATCAACCAGCTTTCATTGAACCCTGCGCGTGTGATGCGGGTGGATATTACACGGGCACACAGCTTTATCCGCATTGAAAAGATGCGGGGAGAATGGAAGGTGACCGAACCTGTGTATGCAACAGTTGATCCCGCAAAACTCAAGGAGTT
Source organism: uncultured Chitinophagales bacterium (assembly GCA_964633855.1). Lineage (GTDB taxonomy): Bacteria > Bacteroidota > Ignavibacteria > UBA10030 > UBA6906 > CAZWIN01. Next base: position 1,334 of record CAZWIN010000134.1, on the reverse strand, counting down.
GCAGGAGGCGATTGCCAGCTTCAGACTCAACGGCATGGTGTCTTCAAACCCGGAGAAGCAATCGTTGTTCCAGGTGGATGATAACGGAACGAATGTGTTGTTTGTGAATGATGATGGTTCAACATTGTCGTTGATTGTCGGCAAGGCGGCGCCGACACCTGGAACGGCGTTTATCCGTACGCCGCTTTCGGATACCGTTTACATTGCGCAGGGATTGACGCCGGGATTGGTGAACCGCGATCTGCGCGAATGGAGACAGCGCGGAGTGTATGAAATTGCACCAGACTCCGTTTTTGCATTTTCGGTTTCGGGTGGAGCACGCAGATACGAGTTTAAGCGCGGTGAGCAAGGCTGGACTTCCCGCGGCCAGTCGGTGTCCGCCGGGTCTATTGAGCCTGTTGTAGCTTCTATTTCAAACCTGCAGGCGGAAGGATTTATTGATTCGTCGATTATCATCCGCAACAGGGCGAGATACCAGGTGGAGATATCCGGAGCCAATGGCGCGCGCATGGAGTTTTATCCTCCGATGGGACTGGATAGTAATTATATTCTGAAGGCTTCCAATTCTTCGACGCTTGCCCTGGTGAGGCCTTCTGTAGCAAAAGAACTGCAGCATTTGATTGAATCATTGGCGCCGGTGGAAATACCTGCGGTTGCCGAGGCGGAACCGCCTCCGGTACAAAAGCCCGCGCCGCAACCGGCTCCTGCGGTACGACAAACGACGCAGCCGGCAACGCAACAACCCGCGCAATCACCTGCGAACACGCCTGTGACAACGCCTCCGCCTGCAGCGACAAACCGTGTTGAGCGCCCGCGCAGGACTACGACCGAACGGCGGGTCACGCCGGAACCGACACAGAGAACCGTTGTTGATGAAGGCGACCTGACTGTTCATACGGTGAAGCGCGGAGAGAACATCAACTCCATTGCAAAAAAGTATGATGTTACCATCGAACAGCTGAAAAAATGGAACGGCCTGCAGAATGATAATGTCATTCCCGGAATGGAGATGTATGTGTTTGTGAAGAAGAAATAAGGTAAATGTATGCGGGAGTAATTCAGTGGTAGAATGCCAGCTTCCCAAGCTGGACGTCGCGGGTTCGAGTCCCGTCTCCCGCTCATGTGAAACAGTGAATTGACTGTTTCTGCTGTTAAGTTGCGAAGTCCCGCTTGCCCCGATATTTATCTATCGGGGTCTCCCGCTCATGTGAAACAGTGAATTGACTGTTTCTGCTGTTAAGTTGCGAAGTCCCGCTTGCCCCGATATTTATCTATCGGGGTCTCCCGCTCATGTGAAACAGTGAATTGACTGTTTCTGCTGTTAAGTTGCGAAG
>CAZWIN010000133.1:0-7613 GCA_964633855.1 uncultured Chitinophagales bacterium | reverse complement strand
TTCTGAAGACATCAGAAACCCGCGCACATATGAAAATTCCGCGGCTCAACTATCTTGGGGGAAGTACGGCTTGAACACAAATACTGTTGTCGTTCTGAGTAGAACCATCAAATCTCTGGTTCTTCGCTGGAAGCTGCACACGATCATTGAACCGTTCAGTGGTTTCTTCCTGAAACTACTGTATCTCTCAAAAATGTCACGATGGTGCACTGCTCATGGTTCTTTACCCTTCAATGATCTTGATGACCCTGGCTATCGAAGTGAAAAACGGTATGGGCTGTATGCATACCTGATGACAAGCGAACATTTGCAGGAATCTATCGAGTATCTGGAATTCGGCGTTGCCGGTGGTGATTCAATAAAATGGTGGGTTGAGCACAATACGAATGCACTGTCGCGCTTCGTTGGTTTCGACACTTTTGAGGGACTGCCCGAAAAATTTGAATGGCTGAAGGAGGGAACGTTTTCTTCGGGGGGAAGGGCGCCCGATATTGATGATCCCCGGTGCAGATTTGAAGTTGGGCTGTTTCAGGAAACACTTGACCCGTTCCTGCAGAATTCAGCCCTGAAGGGAAAAACCATAATTCATCTGGATGCTGACCTGTATAGTTCCACACTCTATGTGCTATCACGTTTAGGACCACGCCTGAAAAAGGGGGATATCATCCTTTTTGACGAATTTGGTGTTCCGATGCATGAATTTAGAGCATTCATTGATTTCACTGAAGCGTTCAAAATCAGATACACTGTTTTGGGTGCGGTGAGTAACTACATGAATCTCGCTCTACGGATTGAGTAAACATTCTCTTATTTTTCCATCATACCGAAAGCACATTATGGCAAAGACCAAACGGGGTGTGAGTAAAACTACAAGCGAATCCCTCTTTTCTTCTTTCTCTCCTACTGTCCGCGATAGTATCTGTATTGCATTCCTTTATGTCGTACTGTTAGTTCTCTTTCGCGGGATCATTTTTCAGAATGCATCATTTTCCTCTGAGGCAGACTCTGCCACTTCGTTTGCCTATACGCATGCCGGTGATGAGCTCAAGAAAACTGAAGGGGCCGACCCGCTTTGGATGCCCTTCGTCTTCAGCGGTATGCCGATATTCGGGAGCCTGACATACATTACACACAATGTCAGTTATGCACAAACCACCATTGTTTTTGTTTTGAAATTCCTTTTCCTGAACATCACTATCGCATGGATGATAGTCCATTATTTTCTGGGCGGCGTGTTCATGTTTCTTTTGATGCGCGTCTGGGGACTACGGCGGGTTGCTGCTCTTATTGCCGCATTAACATTCATGTTAAGCCCTTACGCGATTGGCCTCGCACAAGAGGGGCACGGTTCAAAGATGATTGCTTTGATGTATCTTCCGCTGGCCTTTCTTACCACCCATCTGCTATTCCAACGGCGGGATTTTTTGAGCTTCGGATTGTTCGTGGCAGCCATTGGGACACTTCTGCTCGCCAACCACATGCAAATTGTGTACTACAATCTTATGGTGATTGGGCTCTATACACTCTACGAAGGAATCATCGAAGGGAAGGGAAGAGTATCCCTCACGGCAAAACGCTTGGCTCTGTTTGCGGGAGGGCTCTCACTGGGTTTCTGCATTTCCTCTTACGTGTACCTTTCTGTCTATGAATATGCACAATTTTCTATACGGGGCAGTGGAGCCGCGGGAACACCGGGTGGGCTTACATGGGACTATGCTACGAATTGGTCACTTCATCCATTCGAGGCAATCAACCTTCTCATTCCGTCCTTTTTTGGCTTTTCCAGCTCATATCAATATAATTGGCAAGGGCAGCAGCAGGCATTACCGCTTTATTGGGGCACATTCCCCTTTACGTCATCAACACAGTATATTGGCATCGTTCCAATTCTGTTCTCTATAATTGCATTGATATATCGAAGGAATAGGCTGACCATATTCTTTGCGGTGCTGACAGCGGCAATCTTTCTGGTCTCGTTCGGAAAGCACTTTTCCCTTCTGTATTCAGTGCTGTTCCACTACCTCCCGTTTTTCGATAAGTTCCGCGCCCCCGTGATGATTCTTCACCTTCTTCCTTTTGCTGCGGGGGTACTCGCTGGATTCGGGGTAACTGCGATATGTGAAGCACACGATGGAAAACCATCTATCAACAAACCGAAGCTCCGGAAAGCACTCATTTACATTCTGGGATCGTTATGGGCCGGTTTGATCATCGGTTTCCTCTTTAATTCAGGGTTGTATTCGTTTCTTTCCAGCTTTATGTTTGAGCGGGCGGGTGAAAACTACGGGGCACAAACACCTCAAATAATTGCAGAGTTGAAGAAGATTCGATTCGAATTGCTTTGGGGAGATTACATCAAGTTCAGCCTGCTTACCACAGCCGCCTTGGGGGCCGTCCTCCTCTATCTTGACAACCGTTTCAATGTACGGATGTTGTGTAGTATCCTTCTTGGTACACTCGTCCTTGATTTATTTATCATGGACTCTAAATTCATTCATCCAACCCCATTCACCGCCCTGAAGGAACAATTCCAACCAGACTCGACTATAACCTATCTCAAGAAACAGTCTGGGGAGTTCAGGATTTATCCGGTTGGAAACCTCTTCATGGATATGACGTATGCGTACCATGGCATTGAATCGATTGGCGGCTACCATCCTGCAAAACTGAAAATTTACCAGACCATGATTGACTCATGTTTGTATGGGGGGCAGAACACGTCCTTCCCTGTCAACATGAATGTGGTGAATATGCTCAACACCAGATACCTGGTTGCCACGGGGGGATTGCCGCAACAGTTTGAGCTGGTCAACGCTGATCAGCAAAGGAAGAGTTATTTGTACAAAAATCCGGGTGCTCTTCCGCGTGCATTTTTTGTCAAGGAAGCACTGGTTGCAACATCCGACCACGAGGTGTTTAGTACCCTGAATGCAACGGATTTTGATCCTGCGACAACAGCGGTCGTAGAGAAAAACCTTCCGGAGCAAATTACGGCGGCAGAAGGAGCCCGCGCAGAGGTCGCCGAAATTAAGTCCAATAAGATTACAGTTAACGCGAGCACACCATCAACAGCGTTAATGGTGTTGAGCGAAGTGTATTACCCCGCCGGATGGAACGCTTACATTGACGGGAAGAAGACGGAGATCTTCAAAACCAATTACGTTTTGCGTTCCGTTATTGTACCGGCAGGTGACCATGAAATTGAGTTCCGTTTCGAGCCTGTCATGTATGACCTCGGGTGGAAGCTTTCCAATGCGGCGTGGGGAATCAGTATTCTTTGCATTCTATTAGGGCTCTGGCGCGCTCCGTTCATAAAAAAGCGGTGGGGATCGGGTAAGCTGGTATCAGAGAAGGCATAAGCAGATGGAGAATGCGATTATTTTCAGCCCCCTTCTTCGTGCTCCGACATGGCAGGAGAATTGACAATATGCTCCCGCTTGCCTATATTGAACGTGCTTCAATTAATGCCACAGAAACACCCAATAAGGAGTACATTTCTCATGTCTGAAATTTCCCTCGATGCACTCGGCATGGTCGAAACCAAGGGTCTGGTCGGTTCCATCGAAGCGGCTGATGCCATGGTAAAGGCTGCACGTGTGCAGCTTCTCGGCAAGGAAGTTATCGGCGGCGGCTATGTGACGGTGATGGTACGCGGGGATGTCGGCGCTGTCAAGGCTGCTACGGATGCTGGTGCGGCAGCGGCGCAGCGCGTCGGTGAGCTGGTATCTGTTCATGTCATTCCGCGTCCGCACATGGATGTGGAAATGATCCTTCCCAAACGTCCGGCATCCAAGTAACCGAGTCGTTCCTATCCTCTGGCCCGCAGATGCGGCATTCCGCTGCATCTGCATAGTGAGGTTGTATGCAAATGTTGGAGTATGCATTGGGGATGGTTGAGACCCGCGGTCTGATCGGCTCGATCGAAGCGGCAGACGTGATGGTGAAAACCGCGAATGTCCACGTCCTCAATACCGAATATATCAAGAACGGTTTCGTCACGGTAAAAATTATCGGCGAAGTTGCGGCCGTCAAGGCGGCGGTCGATGCAGCCGCGGCTGCAGCAGCACGTGTTGGCCAGGTGATTGCCACGCATGTTATCCCGCGGCCCGCGGAAGAAGTGGAAAGCATTCTCGGCAAGAAGGCAGGCAGAGAAACAGAAAAGAGGAGCGAAGCACCCCGACATAAGAGTCCTACTACAGTTCAAGCAGCGAAGGTAAGCGAGCCGGTAACTGCCGATGAGGCCGGTTACCTTGCAGAATTACAGTCCATGTCTGTGCACCAACTGCGAACCCTTGCACGCAACGTAGGCGGGCTCTCCATCGCCGGTCGTCAGATCTCTAAGGCAAACAAGGACGTCCTTATCAGGGAACTGATGTTGAAACGCACCGGAAAGTAATTCTGGCGCACACGCTATAAACTCCATCGGTTACCCGACTGATGGAGTTTTTTGTTTTTGATGAGAATGAAAACAAAACGGCTCCATATTATCATTGCAACAACACTGTTTGCAGTCTTTCTCTGGGTTTCCGTCAAGCTCGGAGATCAGTATCAGTTCCCCCTTCACATTCCCCTCGCCATAGAACATATTCCACCCGGAACAGCACCGAAATCAACCATACCGCGCTCGGTGCTTGTGCGGTTTCGTGGTGAAGGGTGGCGCCTCGCAGGTTTGCTCTTCAGCAATGATCTGATCTGTACTATTGACCTGAATACGCTTCCGGGCCAGCAGCACAGTGTCACCCTCAACGATGTTGTTGACCGCCTGGGAATTCCGGTGGGCGTGCAGGCATTCGACATGGATCCGGACTCGCTGTATGTCGCTTTCGATTCCATCGGGTACAAAAAAGTGCCCGTCCTTCTGGATCATGCGGTCTCATTTAAAGATCATTACGGACAGGTGGGGCCAACGACAACCTCGCCGGAAAGCGTCATTGTTGAAGGTGCTCGCGCAGTGCTGGAGAATATCAATTCCTGGTCAACCACCCATCTGCAACTTGAGAACCTGAAAGACCCGGTGAACATCACTATTCCTCTTCTTCCTTCTGAGAACTTTTTGATTAACCTCAATCCAGCGGAAGTAACAGTGGCTATTGATGTGCAGTGGTTTGCGGAAAAGATATTCGCGGGCGTTCCTGTGGAAATCCTCTCGGTGCCGCCACACCGTGAAGTGATTCTTGTTCCACCGCGCATTGAGGTGATCGTGCGCGGCGGTGTAAACCAGCTGGCCGCGCTTACCTTGAATGATTTTCGCTCCTCTGTTGACTATGGCGTGCTTCTTTCCGACACTACCGGCACAATTGAACCGGAGGTTGTCATCCCGCCGGGAACAAAGATGGTCAACAAGCGCCCGGCACGGTTGCAGTATGTTATCCGGAAGAGACTGTAGCTGTACAACCCATTGCATGTTCAACAATCTTACAACCATCCATGCGTGTATGCATTAATATAGACCACGTCGCCACACTACGGGAAGCGCGCGGTGGCAACGAGCCCGATCCGGTCACGGCGGCGCACATGTGTGAACTCGCCGGCGCTGATGGGATCGTGTGCCACCTGCGCGAGGACAGGAGGCACATCAACGATAAAGACCTGCGCTTGCTCCGCGAAACGATCAAAACCAAGCTTGATCTTGAAATGGCTGCTACGGAAGAAATCATCAAGATCGCCATTGAGACCCTTCCGGAGCTTGCAACGCTGGTTCCTGAGCGGCGGCAGGAACTTACCACCGAACGGGGCATTGATATCGTCGGCAACCGGCATTACTTGAATGACGTCGTGAAAAATCTCCAGCAACACGAAATTGAGGTCAGTATGTTTATTGACCCGGTACCGGAGCAAATAGAGGCGGCTGCCGAGATCGGAGCCAATAAAATTGAAATACATACAGGGGAATATGCAATAGCGCGGAATGCACGGGAGCAGCAAATGCATTTTGAGAGGATTCAGGGTGCTGCACACATGGCTGCGCGCCTCGGACTCGGGGTCAATGCAGGCCACGGACTCAACATCTTCAACCTTGCCCCCATCAAACACATTCAGGAGATTGAAGAGGTGAGCATCGGCCATTCCCTGATTTCAAGGGCATTGTTTATCGGCCTGGATCGCGCTGTCAGAGAGATAGTTGAGCTGGCAAAATAATTCCCTTCAGTTATTTGCTGGCTCACCGGCAGAAAATACAAACGCCCCTTAAACGGGGCGCTTGACATTCAAAACATTTCATCGAATCAGTTTTCGTGTGACTCCAGCTTCCTGATTTCATCCCTCAGCTGGGCGGCCTTTTCATACTGCTCTTTTTCTACAGCCTCTTTCAATTGTTGCTGCAACTGATCCATGCGCGAAAGTTTGGGCGAATCTGCAGATTTCTTTTGCGGTTTACCTTGTGGCAACGGTTGCTTTTGTTCTTCTTCCTCGTCTTCCGGCAGAAACGCGGCTTCATCCATTACCGGTGTGGCGACGTATATCTGTACGCCGTAGCGAACCGCCAACGCAATGGCATCGCTCGGACGCGAGTCTATGAGCTGACCATCGAGATTGAGTTTGGCGTAGAACGTTCCATCCTTCAACTCGTCAATCAGGACATCGCTCAACTCGGCACCAAACGCCGTGATGATGTTTTTCATGAGGTCATGAGTGAGGGGGCGCGGTGGTTTGATACCCTCCATTTCGAGCGCAATCGATTGAGCTTCCGGGGCGCCGATGATAATGGGAAGGCGGCGGTTCCCGTTCACCTCTTTCAGGATAAGCGCATATGCCCCACCACTGGCCGCGTTTGTCGAGAGGCCAAGAATGTCAACCTGAATCCTTTCCGCACTGCTCATAAATTACCTCTCGTCTCCGCTGACATGATTTTCAGACCAGCTCACTTTCCCAGCGCCTGCTTGAGCTGCGTGGTAAGTTCCGGCAGGACTTCAAATACATCGCCGACAATTCCATAATCCGCCACCTGAAAAATCGGCGCATCCTTATCCTTGTTGATGGCCACAATGTACTTCGAAGATGACATTCCTGCAAGGTGCTGCACAGCACCCGAAATGCCGCATGCAATATACATTGTTGGCGAAACCGTTTTCCCGGTCTGCCCCACCTGCTCATCATGCGGCCGCCACCCGGCATCTACCACAGCACGGGATGCTCCAACACCAGCGCCAAGTACATCTGCAAGTTGTTCGACGAGATGGAAATGCTCGGGTCCCTTCATTCCTCTGCCGCCGGAAACAATGATATCCGCTTCTGTTACATCAGGGCGGCCTGTGGCAACCTTGACAGCAGTGACTACAGCGGCAAAATCCGCCGGTGTTGTGGCGACCGACACCTTTTCAGCTTGAACCGCTCCGGGAGTTGACACTGCCGTAAAAACGTTTGGCCGCAATGTAAACACTTTGGTTGGGGTTTTCACCCTTACGTCTATCAAACCCTTGCCGGCATAGACCGGACGTGTCGCCAGAACATCACCACCTTCAACTTTCAGGGCAACACAGTCGGCGGCCAACCCCGCCCCAAGTTTTATTGCCACGCGTGGCGCAATATCCTTCCCCATCTGGCTCGCAGGAAGGAACACCATGTTTGCGCCTTCTTTTCCGGCAATCTCTGCAATGGCCTTAGCGAAGCCCGTA
>CAZWIN010000132.1:0-7658 GCA_964633855.1 uncultured Chitinophagales bacterium | reverse complement strand
TTATCGAGAACAATACCATCGTCGGCAATAACTCTGCCGGCGCAGGGAGCGGCTCTGCAGGACGTGGTGGAGGAGTGGTCTTCCGGACGGCCGATGTTCTTGCCCGCAATAATCTTATTTGGGGAAACACGCAAACCGGCAACGGACAAATATTCGGCCCTATGCCGCTGATATACAGCGATGTCGAAGGCGGATACAATGGAGTTGGAAATGTCAATCTCCATCCCCTGTTTGCTGATAGTGCGTTACATCTCTCTGCCGGTTCTCCATTAATCGATGCAGGCGATCCCGGCGCTTCCTTCAATGATCCGGAAGAAGCGGGAAACCCGGGCGCGGCAGAATGGCCATCACTGGGAACGTCGCGGAACGATATCGGCGCATACGGCGGGCCGGGCAGATCGGTTCTGGCTCAGTGTAAGCCACCAAAGAAGTTGCCGGGTGGTGAATGAGCAATTGACAGCGTGATGCCGGTAACGATCATTGGTCTCACGTGTCGCCGGATGCTATTTCCCAAGACAATAGACCGTGCCGTTTGTACTTGAGAAGATAATGTCATCACCGGAAATGCACGGAGTCGTAAATATCCCTCCGAGTTCACATTCTACTTCGAGAAAATGTTCGTTGGATTTGATGATGGAATAGATATCGTCTCTGTACGAGTCATCCTCTTTGAAGTATGTATACCTGCTGCGCTTGTACGAATCAGTTTCAAAACTCCACACCTTTTCTCCTGAGCGCATGCTGATGCCGTGAAGTTTTCCAATGGTTGTTCCGAGATACATCATGCTGTTGCTGTATGCATTATTCCCGAAGACAAGAAACTCCATGTCCTTTTTCCAGAATTCCTTTCCCGTTGCAGGATCGGCTGCGATCAGGACACGCTCATCGGATGAGCCGATGTATAAAACGGAATCGTGAATGTTGGTGCAGAGCCCCCAGCCTCTTGTAAATGCCTTGTTCCAATGACAGAAACCACCCTGCTGATCCAATGCATATACATTGTAATCCCGTGCGCCAATAATTATCAGATTGTTGAACACTGCCGGTGATCCTTGAACCTCTCCCGCCGGAAAATACCGGTGGCCGACCGTTTTGAATTTCCAGGCGAGGCTTCCGTCAGAGAGATTCAGCGCATAGATGTATCCGTCAAATGATCCGAAGAACACCTTGCCGTCATCAATTGCCGGCGTTGAGTGGACAACATCTCCCGTTTTGAAAGCCCATACCCGCGTTTCTGACTCCACATTCACGGCATACAGGTTTCCATCTCCTGATCCGAAATAAAGAATACCGTCCGACAGCACGGGAGTCGAATGAAAATAGTCGGCAAAATCGTATTGACGTTCTCCTCCGGTGTTGAAGCTCCAAAGAAGTTTGCCGGTCCTTTTTTCCAATGAGTAGAGCACCCCGTCTCCGCCATTCAAATAGAGGCGGCTGCCTCCGATGCAAACGCTTGACCGTATCGGCCCCTTTGTACGAAATCTCCAGGCTTCCTTTCCGGTTTTGATCTCTACAGCATACAGCAGACTGTCAAGGCCGCCGAAATATGCCAGCCCATCGCTGACTACAGGCGAAGAAAAAACAGGTGATGCAATTGTAAAAGCCCACCTCACCGCGGGGAGTTTGTCAAAATCCTGCATCTCCTTTGAAAAGCCGGACACAGTTTGTGAAAAGACGTCGGGAGAGGTTATGCAACCAAGAACAAGCAATAAGAAATATGGGAGAAAAGGCTTGCGCGGTTTCTTCAACATGGTCTCACCAAAAACTGTTGTTGGGGTGTGTGGTATTGGAGTGGAGTACGTAACGGGGGAGTTATTGTTGCCCGCTGCTGCTTCCCGTGTTTTCCCGGATCATGTAGAGCCTGTTGTCCTCCACACGGTAGAGAAGGGGGGCGACCAGGATTTTCGGATAGCGGTGCCGCAACCGTTTTACTTCGCTGAGGATGAAATCAATTTCATTTCCTATTTCAAACATCGGGGCAAAATGATAAAAATGCTCTTCGGCCGTTTTTTGTTCCCAGCCGGCGCGTTCAACAAGGCCGCGAATGAACAACTCTTTGCGCGCAATAAGATTGACCATGCCGCATTGGTTGTGGCCTACGAGCGCGATGCAGCTCACATCACCGACAGCGAGCGCATAGGACACTTTGAACTCGCTATAGCGCAGATTTGCACCTCCGGAACGGATGATAAATGCAAAATTATCCGGGATGTGAAGATGTTTCCGGTTGTCCATGCACATGCCGATAAGCAGCCGTGCATTTGAGTAGGACTCGAATGAGCGGTCAAGGTTGTGATACTCGAGCAGCAACCCGATGGGGGTTCCCCGGTATTGGGTGGGAATGTCGGCAACAGAGGATATCGGTAATAATGAGTTCAAAGTGGAAAGTCCAATGTGGAAAGTGTGGTTTCTGCCCCGAAAAGGTAGAGTAAAAGGCGAAGAGATGCAATCCTGGCTTACGGATTACCGTTTTCTCTTTTTCGCGTTGCAAGGTACCAAGGTTGCTTTTGTAGCTGCGCTGGCGTAGTTTTGTTGTAGCATTCACTGAGGATTATGTGTTGCCGGAGTGGACTTCATGCAAATGAATTACCGCCTGTTACTGAAAGGTTTCCTCTTACTTCTTCTCTTTGTTACTCCTGTGTTCAGCCAGGAGTCAGAGACGTTAGTAGTGTGTGGCATGCCCGGGTTTTCTGAGATTACCTCGGGGCAGTGCAGCCGATACAACTACACCGCGCAGGAAGAATCCCTTGTGACGGGGCATTTCAAAATTCATTTCACCCTGTCCGGGAACGATGCAGCCACACTTGCCTATGCAACAGAGATAGCCGTCTATGCCGAGAGCAGTTACGTTGTTCAGTGTTTGCAGATGGGTTATACTCCGCCACCATTTGACGGAACGTGCGGTGGCGATTCGCTCTGGGATGTGTATCTGAGGGCGATTACTGTGGCGGGCTTCACCGAGCGGGATGATTCAGTGACGGGAGAGAATCGCTGGGTGAGCCATATGAGTATACGCAACAACCTCACCGATGCAAACGCCCGCAGGGAAGTGGTTGCCCATGAGTTTCACCACATGGTGCAGTTCGGTTACTCAAAGAATGACTTCCTCGGTTCGGGCAACTGGTTTGCGGAGAATACCGCGCAATGGGTTGTGCAGTATGTTTTCCCTCCGGCAAAACAACGGGTGCTCAACCGTATGAATTCAGGCCCAGGTCCGTTGTGGACTCCATGGTGGAGTATTGCATCAAACAACACCGGCGATTTTGTCAGTTACGAATATGGAGGTGCACTCTGGCCTGTATTCCTCGATGAGTGGTTGAGCGACTCCGGTGTTATACGGCGCCTCTATGATCGCTTCAGGGAAACGCCGGCACGTGCAACGTATGCCGATATGCACCATGTGGTATCGTCGTACTACGGGAAATCCCTTACCCGTGCATTTGAACAATACGCTATATGGCGGAATTTCACCGGCAGTTGTTTCGATTCTACAACCTATAATTGTGTCGGCAGCAGGAACGATGATTATCATTTCAGTGATGCACAGAAACTGGGATACCTGGGCACGCGTTCGGTGGAAACGTATCCCTTTGTATTCGACAGTACCATCGGCGGGCCCGGCGGATGTTCGATGACATCACTCAAAGGAGGGAGTAAGAACCTTCGTATTGACTTTCAGGGTGATTCCGCAGGAACCTGGTCAGTCTTTGTTCTTGGCATCAGGACGCCTCAACGGTCTGATGAGTACAGGATTCCTCTTGATGAAAACGACTCCGGATGGATATGCATTCCCTGGAGTTTTGCCGACAGTTTTGTAGTGGTGCCTGTTAGGGTTGATACTCTCGCAACAATCTTGAGTTATCGCCTTACAGCGGATATCGACAGCACCGGGCCGGGAAACATGTTGTTTCCCATCAGCGTGTCTTCAGGTCCGCACGGTGCAATTGTCCCCAATGGTACAGTGAACGTAAACTACGGTTCAAACGCTCTGTTTACATTCCTGCCCGATAGCGGATACCACGTGGATAGCCTGATAGTTGACGGAAAACACTCTGGTGTTTCCTCCAGCTACACGTTTTCCTATGTTGTTGCGGAGCATACCTTACGTGTGACGTTCTCTAATCAATATGTCATCACATCAACAGTGATTGGCCCCGGAGCCATCTCTCCTGCAGGCGAAATTTCGGTTACCTCGGGAGACAGCCTGCGATTTACTTTTGCCGCGGATTCAGGCACAAGCCTGGATAGTGTTCTGGTTAGTGGGTCGCGAGTTGATTCCGTCGAAGGCTATACGTTTCATAGCGTGTTGAGTAACCAATCCATTGTTGCGTACTTTTCGCCAGATTCCTTTACCATTACGGCTACGTCTGGCTCTTTTGGCTCAATACTCCCCTACGGCACCATCAGGGTCTCCAAGGGATCCGGTCAGGTGTTCTCGATGAATCCCGACACAGGGTATGTGGTCGGCACACTTGCTGTTGATGGAATCCCGCTGCCTCCAGCACCAAACCATGAATTTACAAACATTGGTTCAGACCATGTCATTCATGCGGTGTTTACGCCGCCTTCCATCGAAGCGAATGTTGTGGAAGGCTGGAACCTACTTTCTGTTCCTGTAACCGTCAACGATGCAAGAAAAATTCTTCTGTTTCCCTCATCTGTCAGCAATGCATACACGTTTGCAACAACGGGCGGATACATCAGGCAGGATACGTTAAGGAATGGAGCTGGCTACTGGCTGAAATTTTCCGCGGCACAGGGTATTCCCATTACCGGCTTTTTGCGCACAACGGATACCGTGAGTGTTGCAAACGGTTGGAACCTGATAGGAGCCGTTTCGATTCCGGTTGCTGTTTCGGACATCCAACAAATTCCGGCGGACATTCTTCAGTCCCCGTTCTACGAACATAACGGAACCTACATGGTTGCGGAGAGCTTGATGCCCTCAAAGGGGTATTGGGTGAAATCGGGAGCGATGGGAAAACTCGTGCTGACTGGTTCAGCCCAGAAATAGAAATCTGAGCGGCACGGTGTTACTCCTGTGGCCTGTTCTTTCCCGTTTTGCGCGTCGGTGTTGCAACCAGCGGATTTTCCGGCCAATAGTGTTTCGGGTAGCGGCCGCGCACCTGCTTTCGTACCTCCGGATAGGCGTTCCTCCAAAAGCTCGAGAGGTCTTGAGTTACTGCGAGCGGCCTGCCGGCAGGAGAGAGGAGATGAATCACTACTTTGATACGTCCGCCCGCAACGGTAGGCGTATCCATCAACCCGAACATTTCCTGTAAACGTACCGCAAGAACCGGCTGATCACCTGAACTGTAATCGAGAGAAATGTATGAACCTGTTGGGATCTGGAGAGCGGAAGGCGCAAAGCGTTCAAGCTCCTTCAGTTGTGCATGGCTGAATTGAGATTTTAGGGTCGTTACCATGTTCAACGATTTGAGGTCGGAGCGTTTTGTCATGCCTGCCAAAAACGGTGCAAGCCAGATATCGAGCGTTTTGAGGAGAGTATCATCATCCAGTACGGGCCAGTCGTCAGCAACAGGGCAGTGGAGCCGCAGCCATTCGTTTCGTTGACGAAGCGATTCTGATTCAGCGCTCCAGGGAAGTGACCGCAATCCCATGGCGCTGATGCCATCCATCATTGCTTTTTGGATGGCTTCTTCATCGGCTTCTGTACTCTGTTCGGAAATAATCAGCGTGTTGAGGTAACGCGCCTTTCGTGCAACGACAATTTCCTGTTGTTCATTCCAAAAAACTTCCTGCTTCGTTGTTATCCGGTCATCGAAGAGTTCCGTTATGTCATCCAGACCCAGTGGCGCGGCGAGAAATACGCGTGCTTCCGTGCCTGCGCCGTCAACTTCAGCAATGGCGAGAAACTCCTCACGGACAAGATTGCTCGGTTCCGGCAATACGGCACCCGTTCCGCCGGACATCTGGTATCTTCTTCCTTCCTTACTTCTTCGTCTGGCAATTCTCTCAGGGTAGGCAAGCGCCAGTAAAGGCCCGAGCATATTCTCCGAGGCAATTGTTTTCTGCCGGATGCCAAGAATCCCCTGTAGTCTCCGGCTTTCCGCGCCCACTCTTTTTTGTACTGCGCGGTCAACAGCAGTAGAATGTTGTAACGCTTGCCAACGCGATGTGAGATCTATATCAACTCCCTGTTGACCCCGGAGCAGATCCCGTTCTTCCAATATGGCTGCAACATCACATGCAAGTACACCGCAGCCCATCTCATTTCCGCGGATAACCATGTGAGCCAGGCGGGGATGAATGGGCAGTGAGGCAAGTTCCCTGCCATGCCGTGTTATTGTTTCCTGTTCATCGAGTGCGCCGAGGGACTTCAGCAATGTTCTTGACTGGGCAAGATGTGCGGTTGGAGGTTGATTGAGGAACCGAAGCTTGCCTGCATCACGCACTCCCCAGAGTGCCAGATCAAGCGCCAATGGAGCCAAATCTGTGACAAGGATTTCCGGTGTAGAATATCGGGGAAGTGTTGCGTGCTGCGATTCCGTCCAGAGGCGGTAACAGATACCGGGCTGTTGCCTCCCTGCTCGACCACGTCGCTGATCTGCTGCGGCTTGTGATACGGGGCCTGTCACCAGTCCGGCCATACCACGCCGCGGATCGAATTGTGAACTCCGCGCAAGGCCGGCATCCACAACAATACGAATTCCATCTATTGTCAAACTCGTTTCAGCAATGTTTGTCGAAAGAATGATTGTCCTTTTTCCCTCCGGTGCAGGAGCCAGAGCTGATCGCTGTTGTTCGTCGCTTGCTTCTCCGTATAATGTGCGAACAACAACTTCCGATGGCAGCCAATTGGTGTGAAGTAAGGCTTCCACTTTGCGGATTTCCCTCTGCCCCGGGAGGAAGACAAGCATATTTCCCGTGTCGTTTTGCAACGCCTTTCGGATGGCGTCGACAACGTTATGCTCAAGTAATGCACTTGAAGGATGCGGGAGATAGTTGGTTTCAACCGCAAAGCTTCGTCCCCGACTTTCAATGATGGGCGCGTTATTCATCAGCTCCGAGACGGCAGCCCCGTCCAGGGTTGCCGACATCACGAGCACTCTGAGATCCTCCCGCAGGTTGTGTTGAATATCCAGTGCAAGTGCCAGGCCGAGGTCTGCATTAATGCTTCGCTCGTGAAATTCATCGAAGATGATAATTCCGGTACCCGGAAGATCGGGTTGATCATGCAGTATTCTGGTCAGGACACCTTCGGTGAGAACTTCAATTCTGGTGCTGCCGCTGATCCGGCTATCGCCACGCGTCCTGTAGCCGATGGTTTCCCCAACACCTTCACCGAGTGTTGTTGCCATGAACTCTGCAGATCGTCGCGCCGCGAGACGTCGTGGCTCAAGCATGAGTATTTTTTTTCCGTGCATCCAGTCTGCATTGAGCAATGCGATCGGTACTTGAGTGGTTTTTCCGGCGCCGGGTGGAGCACAAAGAACCACGTTCGTTGAAGAGCGGAGAGTTTGCTGCAATTGTGGCAGGATGGAGTGAATAGGGAGATCCATAACCTAATCAAGAGAAGAGGAAGTACATAATCAAATGTGCGTTGATTCTGCCTGATGGTTTTGGTATATTAAACAAAGATTCGGACGCTTAGCTCAGCTGGTTCAGAGCGCCGCCCTTACAAGGCGGAGGTCGTA
>CAZWIN010000131.1:4265-7667 GCA_964633855.1 uncultured Chitinophagales bacterium | reverse complement strand
GACATGGTATCAGGGGAAAGATAGACAGGCATCAATGATACCGGAAGAATAAAGTTGGCGATATACAGCCCGAACGAATACAGCGGAAGCATCATCCGCTCTACCTCAGTTACTCCCTTCAAGGCATAAGGAGTCTGTTCAGCGCCCGCTGAAACAGTTGAGATATATCCAAACACCAGGCTGATAATAAAGAATGGGATTTTCTGTTTCAGTGATTTTTTAAACTGCAGTTCAGAACTTTCCAAGAAGAGAACATCCATCACCACCAGCACAAGAGGCGTCATGACCGCGATAGTCTTGCTGAGAAGCGCCAGCACCATAAAGAACATTGATGATACCATCCACGCTTTTGCCACACCAGGACTTGTTGTCATCCGGCAGCGTAAGTAACTGATGAGACACGGTAGAATAAAGAAACCCAAAAGCAGGTCTTTCCTGTCTGATACCCACGACACTGATTCTACCCGCAAAGGATGGAGAGCAAATATCAATGCAGCCAGTGATGAAGAAACGACAAGAGATAGATTACTCTTGCCGGCACCAGCTTCACCCAACCATCGCGGACGCACAAGAAAGAACACATTCAAGGCAAGGAGAAATACTAAGACCGTGTTGAACGAGTGAAGAAGCAGATTGGTAAGGTGATGCCCGAAAGGGTCGAGTTCCCACAGACGATAATCCAGTGCATGGGAGAGAAACGTCAGCGGCGTATAAGACTTGTAGTACGCGTGGGTCAGGAACCAGACAACGTTGTCAATGGTCAATGACCGGATATTGGGGTTCTCGTACACATACAGCTCATCATCATAGCGCAGGAATTGATTCTGCAATACCGGGCTGAAAGCAATAAATGTCAACGCCATCAAGAGTGCCGCTACCATCCAATACATGTACTTACTTTTACGGTCATTCATCGCACGCTTCTTCTCCAAAATGTCGGCTTGAACATACCAAAGCGCACAAGGAATGTCAAGCATGGCGTGGTCTTCCAATGCCGTAATTACCGCTTTTCTGCCGCAACTTTTGTATCTTGAAACCGTCAACATCTGGGATTCCGGCCCGGCCGTTACCGGTATCATCCACCCGCATCATTTTCACAACCCTGGAGAAAAATCATGGCAAGAGTAATATCCCTGCTGTGGATTACTGTGTTTCTGTTCGCTTTGCCGCGAGTCGTGCCAGCGCAACCTCTCGACATGAGCAGGTTCGAGAACATGAAGCCGCGCAGCATCGGCCCCGCCGGCATGAGTGGGCGCGTTACCGCAATCGGCGTTGTGCGGAAGAATCCCAACATCATCTATCTCGGTAGTGCCTCGGGAGGATTGTGGAAATCCACCGGAGGAGGTATTTCGTGGGAGCCCGTATTTGATACTATGGCTGTTGCTTCCATCGGTGCAATTGCCATCGACCAGAAGAATCCCGATGTCATCTGGGTGGGAACAGGCGAAGGAAACCCGCGAAACAGTCAGACAAGCGGCAACGGCGTTTACAAGAGCCTCGATGGCGGCAGAACATGGAAACATCTCGGGCTTGAAAGGACGCGAAATATTCACAGGCTGATTCTTGATCCCTGGAACTCCGATGTCGCCTACGCTGCCGCACTTGGTTCTGCCTTTGCAGAGACACAGGATCGCGGAGTGTACAAAACTACCGACGGCGGCGCATCATGGCAGAAGATATTGTATGTGGATGCAAGAACAGGAACTGCCGATCTTGTGATGGACCCTTCAAACTCGAACAAGCTGATCGCCGCAATGTGGGAATACCGCCGATGGCCATGGTTTTTCAAATCAGGCGGGCCGGGTTCAGGTATGTATGTCACGGTCGATGGCGGCAGGACATGGAAGAAAAGAACCGACGAGGATGGAATACCAAAGGGTGACCTCGGAAGAATGGGCATTGCCTTCGCTCAAAGTGATCCGAACAGAGTGTACGCGTTGATAGAATCCCAGAAGAACGCTCTCTACCGCTCCGATGATGGCGGCTGGAAGTGGAAGAAAGTGACGGACTCCAACATCGGTGGCCGTCCTTTCTACTATGCCGAGATTTATGTTGATCCTTCAAACGAAAACCGCCTTTACAATATATTCACGTATGTCACTGTCAGTGAGGATGCAGGTAAAACATTCGAGACGATGCTTGGCTGGGGCAGCATACACGTTGACCACCATGCTTTGTACATTCATCCCGATAACCCCAATTTCATGATTGATGGAAATGATGGCGGCGCTGCAATCTCCCATGACAGAGGCAAAACATGGCGGTTCATAGAGAACCTCCCGTTGGGACAGTTCTACCATCTGAATGTTGATATGCAAACCCCATACCTCGTGTACGGCGGCCTGCAGGATAATGGCTCGTGGCGCGGCCCGGCATATCTCTACCGCTCAAGCAGCATTGCAAATTCTGACTGGGAAATGGTTGGCGGTGGCGATGGGTTTGATGTCGTCCCCGATGCAAGCAACCTGCGTTTCGTGTACTACATGTCGCAGGGAGGCAACCTTAGCCGCTCGGACATGCAGACTGGTGATGATCGGTTTGCACGGCCTGTTCATCCGAAAGGCACGTATCTCCGCTTCAACTGGAATGCAGGAATTGCCGCTGACCCGTTCACCCCTACTACCATCTATTACGGCAGCCAGTTTCTTCACAAAAGTACTGGCCGTGGCGAGTCGTGGACTCTCATCTCTCCTGACCTCACAACAAACGATACACTTAAGCAAAAACAACTTGATAGCGGTGGCCTTACGTACGACGTCACGGCGGCCGAGAACCATTGCACAATCATTGCCATTGCACCAAGCCCCATACAGCAAGGCGTCATCTGGGTTGGGACTGATGACGGTAATGTGCAGCTCACGACTGACGGAGGAACGACGTGGACGAACGTGGTAAAGAACATTAAAGGCGTTCCCGAAAGCACCTGGGTTCAACAAATACAACCTTCCACCTACAATGCAGGCGAAGCCTTTGTTCTTTTTGACAACCACAGAAGAGATGATTGGACTCCTTATGTTTTCAGGACAACCAACTACGGAAAGTCATGGGCACGCCTTGCGGATGAGAAGAAGGTTTGGGGTTATGCCCTTTCCTTTGCACAAGATCCGGTTGAACCAAAGCTTATGTTCCTCGGCACGGAGTTCGGGTTGTATGTCAGCATTGACGCGGGAGACACGTGGACAAAATGGAAACACGGTTTCCCAACTGTCGCAGTCACGGAACTGATCGTTCATCCAAAGGAGCATGATCTTGTAATTGCAACGTTCGGACGTGCCATATGGGTGCTCGATGATATACGCCCGTTGAGAGAGGTCGCCCAACAAGGACAAAAACTTCTTTCTGAGCCGCTTCACGTATTCACGCCGCCGGATGCCCCACTTGTCCGGTTCAAGGGCCCGATGC
>CAZWIN010000131.1:0-4255 GCA_964633855.1 uncultured Chitinophagales bacterium | reverse complement strand
GCAAATGGTTCCCTGGCGATGCGGACTTCTATGGAGAAAATCGGCCCTATGGTGCACGGCTGAGTTTACTCATCACGCCTCCGGATTCCTTGGCAAAATCCAAGGACGGAGGAAAGGATGATACAAAGAAGAAGGCACCAAAAGACTCGCTCACATTTCCGACCGACAGCGTGTATATACAAATTATGGATAGTGATGGGGATACGATCCGAACAATGAGGGAGTATGTAAAGAAAGGGGTCAATCGCATTATCTGGGGACTCAATCAGAAAACCGTGCGTATGCCCTCAAGCCCGAAGCCAGAACCGGGTTCGCCTGAGCCTGCAACAATGGATGCCCTTCCCGGAAAATACAAAGTACGTGTTCGCTACGGCAAATCTGTTGATTCCACAACAGTTAATCTGGTGTTCGATCCGCGTCTTGCTTACACATCGGAAGAAATTCAGGCGAACACAAAAAACCTGAAAGCTATCTTCAAGAAAGTTCAGGTTGCCACCGATGCAGCGGACAGACTCCGTGAAGCGAAGAAGATCATTGAACAAATCTCCGGGGTAATCAAGGAGCGAACAGATTCCTCCGCGAAGAACGTCAAGGACATGGGATCGGCATTGCAGGATTCCATCAAGAAAATCAATGAGATGTTTGTTGACCGCGAGGTGCAAGGCTTCCGGGGCGATCCTTCCCTTCTGCAAAGCCAACTTAATGATGCAATTGGTTATGCAGGTTCATCATGGTATGCGCCGGGCGAGAGCCAGCGGATAGTATTTAACCAGGCGATAGACAACCTCCGAAAGGTCGTGGATGTAGTGAACCGGCTTTTTGAGAAAGACTGGCCAAAATACAAAGATGCCGTTGACGCGGCAAAGATTTCATTCTTCCAACCGTACGAACCCATCAAAGTGGATAACTAACCTCCTGTCCGGGATTTCCCTCCTTCAACGAAGGGAAATCCCGGAGAGTCATCAATATGCAGAAAGCATACGTACGATCACTATTTGATTCGATTGCTTACCGCTATGACCTGCTCAACCATTTGCTGAGCGGCGGCATTGATTTCTATTGGCGTCGGAGGGCAATCCGGCATCTGGAAGATATTCAACCGAAACGCATTCTTGATGTTGCAACCGGTACGGCGGATTTTGCCATTGCTGCACTGCGTCTCAAGCCGGAAAAAGTTGTCGGCGTGGATATTGCTGAAGAGATGCTGAACTATGGCAGGGCAAAACTCGCTAAACGGGGACTGGACTCTGTTGTCATACTTCAGTCTGGTGAGGCGGAGAACCTCAATTTTCAGACTGGCTTGTTCGATGCGGCGATTGTTGCGTTCGGTGCGAGGAACTTTGAACATTTGGAGAAGGGCTTGTCCGAAATGCACCGCGTATTACGTCCGGGTGGAAAGATTGTCGTACTGGAATTCTCAAAACCGGCGAGCTTTCCGTTCAAACAACTCTATTTCTTCTACTTCAGACGTATCCTGCCTCTGGTCGGGAAGTTGTTCACAAAGCATGATGAGGCATATAGTTATCTACCTGAAACAGTGATGAAATTCCCGGAAGGTGGGGCATTTCTCCATGTGTTGATTAAGGCAGGGTTTGCTTCAACCAAGGAAGAAAGGTTGACATTCGGTATTGCAACGGTGTATGAAGGGGTCAAGAAAACAGAACCTTGAGATTCCACCCACTCTTAATTCTTAACTTTTACTTTGTCACTCTTTCCTTATTTCCCCGGCTCAAACTCAAGCACTACTGAATTCATACAATACCGCTTTCCTGTCGGGGGCGGGCCATCGTCGAAGAGATGTCCGAGATGCCCTCCACAACGGCCACAGAGAACCTCAATTCTGTTCATTCCATACGATGAATCCGGCTCATAAATCACTGCATTCTTCCGTAGTGTCTCAAAGAAGCTCGGCCATCCGCAAGTACTCGAGAACTTGCTGTCGGAACGAAACAAAGCATTACCGCACGCCGCACAGTAGTATGTCCCGATTCCCTCGAAGTCGTTATACTTACCCGTAAACGCTCTCTCGGTTTCCTTTTGGCGAGCCACAACGTACACACTTTCCGGCAGGACTTTCCTCCAAACCGAATCAGGAAGATTCAATGCTGTTGTGTCTGTCCTTGAGTAGTATGGATTCTCCGAATGTAATGATGCCTCCATTGTTTTCATCTCCGATTTGTTTTCGCAGCCTAAGGCCAACAGCGCTGTGATGAGCAAGAGCATTGAGGTTTTCATAGAATGCTATTCAGATAAAGTTGTTCCACTTTCTTTCTCGCCCACGGCGTCTTTCTGAGAAACTTCAGGCTCGATTGCATACTTGGATTGTCAGTAAAGCACCGGATGCGGATCTTCTTCCCCAATTCTCTCCAGCCATACTGCTTCACCAGATGATTCAGTATCATCTCCAGCGTTTTCCCGTGGAGCGGGTTGTTGGGCTGTTCCAGATTACCTCAATCCGAGTTTCTTCTTTTCGATAAACACCTGGGCATCCACACCTGCTGAACAAAGCGTACAGACATAATGCCGCGTGGTTTCGTTATACTCGGGTTCACCCACATGCCTGCAATTCGGGCATCGTACGACGAGGGGTGTATTTTCTTTCGGTTTCGACATAAACTACAAGAGCGTTCCTGATAATACTACGACTGCAGCGCTAAAATAGATTACCAAACCTGTAACATCCACAAGTGTGGCAACAAACGGAGCAGATGAGGTCGCCGGATCGGCGCCAAGGCGTTTGAGCAGAAATGGAAGCATCGAGCCTGCGAGTGTTCCCCATAGTACCACTCCCACGAGGCTCAATCCTACTGTTGTTGCAATCAAGAGCCAATGCTCACCGTAGATATGCGTGAACAGCGACCAAACCGAGATGCGCAGAAATCCGATGACGCCCAGAATAAGCCCGAGCATAAATCCCGAAATGATTTCCCTTCTCATCACTCTCCACCAATCGCCAAGAGTGACCTCTCCTAATGCCAGGGCGCGAATAATCAACGTTGCCGCCTGTGAGCCGGAGTTTCCGCCGCTGGAAATAATGAGCGGAACGAATAATGCCAAAACAACAGCCCGTGCAATCTCTCCTTCAAAATAACTCATTGCTGTTGCTGTCAACATCTCCCCGAGGAAAAGAACCACAAGCCATCCGGCACGTTTCTTCACCATTTGCAGGAGGGGACTGTTGATATATGGCTCATCCAATGCCTCCATACCGCCAAACTTCTGGATATCCTCGGTGTGTTCCTCCTTTGCAACTGTCAGGATGTCGTCAATCGTCACGATGCCAACCAGATGGCTTTCATCATCAACCACGGGAAGCGCAACACGGCTGTATTTTGAGAACGCATGAACAGCGGTTTCCTGATCATCGGTTGCCTTCAACCAGGCATAGTTCTCATCCATAAGTTCCGCTACGGGACGTTCAAGAGGCGAGAGCAACAACTCCCTGATGCGGATATCGTCTATCAGCCTTCCCTTTTCATCAACAACATACACAAGGTTCAGGGTTTCACTGTTTTTCCCGTGCTCACGAATGTAATCCAACACCTGCTTGGTCGTCCATTCCTTCTTTACAGCAATATAATCCGGCGTCATCAACCGTCCGACTGACTCTTCAGGGTAACCGAGAAGTGTCTGCGCCACCCTGCGCTCTTCGGGAGTCAGAAGAGCAACAAGTTCCTTGACCACCGGACCGGGAAGCTCTTCAAGAAGCGCGGTGCGGTCGTCTGGATGCATGTCGTTCAGAATGGCGGCGACTTCACCCTGTGCCAGGGCTTTGAGAAGGGATTTTTGTATATCGCGGTCAAGATATTCGAACGTTTCCGCCGCGGTTTGCTTCGGCAGCAAACGGAACAATACTGCCTGGTCACGCTCATCCATATCGCCAATAAGCTCGGCAAGATCGGGAATAAGAAAATCAGCAAGAATTTCTTTGAGCGTTGCGAAGTCCCGCGATTGGATAAGCGCCGCTATCTCCGGCTGTATTGTTTTGCCAATCATTCAGATAGAGTAGATTGATTCACGAAAAGGAGTGGAGCAAGATAACAGAACACTGCATGCGCCTCAGTTATCCACAACAAACATTTGTTTGCTATGATAACGAGATTCGGTCTGTATTCCAAGACGAAACAAAGGGAAAGATGTCTGAAGATTCAGGAAGGCAATTCTAAAAAAACGAGAAGGGGCGTTCCTCTCACCGCCCCTCTCGCAATCCGGACCGGGAATAATCCGCTGAACCTAGCCGCTCAACGAATTGTTT
>CAZWIN010000130.1:7408-7682 GCA_964633855.1 uncultured Chitinophagales bacterium | reverse complement strand
GACCCACATTTTGATTTTGTGATGATTCCCCGTGTTCCACTCGACACGCTGGATTTTACCAGCTACAAGATGAATCTCGGCAGCAAGATGATCATTGATGCGACAGTGAAGCGGGATATGAGAAATGCGATGGGAGATGTGAGAGAGTTGACGAACGAAGCAAGGGAGCGGCGCTCATCCCAAATTCTCCACCTCAAATCGCTTGACCCGAGAATTGTTGATATCAATCTTGTTCATGATACGATGCTGCTTGTGAAAGTCAGTGGTGATGGCT
>CAZWIN010000130.1:0-7398 GCA_964633855.1 uncultured Chitinophagales bacterium | reverse complement strand
TGATCGAAATGCTCGTGAAGCACACGCAGCTTTCCGGGGTCAAAATCATTGCCGCGGTCAGTGAAGATGTGAACATCCGCGACATGGAGAATTATATCTGGGGAGTGTTTACGCGGTTTGACTGCGAACGGGATGTGCGATTCACCGAGCAGAGGCTTATTGGCATAAGCCCGGTGTACAAGGGAATCCTCGGTATTGATGCTACATGGAAAGAAGGATACCCGAGGCCGTTGGTGATGTCCGAGGATGTGAGAAAGAGGGTTGAGGAAAGATGGGAGAGTTATTGGAGATGAACCAAACTGAACTACCTCCTACCTGAGTTCCACATCGGCTATGCGCCTGTTCTAGAAATGGGATCAGGCGGAGATTCTCAATCTTGTTTTTGGTTGCTCAAAAACATACCTTTTGTCAAGGTATCTTCGATCTAAAAGCTCCATCCATGTTCATTCTCAGTCGACCTTTTTTGACAAGCGGGGAACTTTTCACCCGCTTCATATCTTTAGCAAAAAACGAATCTTAATCCTGCGGGAGTCTTTATGTTGCTGCGGCATATCGCATTGTACACTATTTTGTCTATTAATGTCGTTTTCGGACAATCATGGGTCGGAAACGGGCCGTATTCAAAAAATATCAGGGCGATTGAACAATCCCCTTCAAATCCTTCGATTCTTTACGCGGGAGCATTTGGGTGGGGCGTATTTAAGAGTATTGATGCCGGCACCTCCTGGGTGAACCAGAAAACCGGTATGACAAATACATATGTACGATCCCTTCTGGCATTGTCGGATCTGGTAGTATTTGCCGGAACAAATGATGGCGTGTTCAAAACCACAAATGGTGGGACCTCATGGAGTCTCTCATTGACTACCGCAAATTCAGTCCGATCTCTTGCCTATGATGCAGCGAACAACACCTTATATGCAGCAACATACGGGTCCGGCCTCTACAAGAGTATAGATCAAGGTTCCTCGTGGACATTCGTACCCGTTACCGATCCTGTTACAGGGCAAACCCTGTCGCGCCAGCGTTCACTGGCTATCTTCGCAGGCAACTCTCTTTATGTCGGCGGGTCGATTGCGGACATTGATTCCGGCGGCGCTTTGTTTAAATCAGTGAATGGCGGTTCAAGTTGGGTTCAGGTCCAGCAGGGCATTGGTATCCGGAGTAGTGTTCTCTCCATTGCGGTAAGCCCGGTGAGTCCAGCGACCGGGTTGATTATTGGAACAGCGGCGAAGGGCGTGTATAAGTCTGCAAATGCCGGGCAAAACTGGAGTAATATTAGTAGCTCCGGCACTGGGACTGCTCTTCCGGATCTTCAGGTCAATGCAGTTGGATTTGGTCTTACAGCATATTACGCCGGCACAGACTCCACTGGGAAGGTCTACTCGAGGGGGATTAATGACAGCACTGTGGGATGGACGGCAGGTGTGGGTTTGCCAGGCGCAGGTATCTCCATTGATTTCGTCAGGATTCACAATGGCGCAAATGATACGATGTATGTCGGCACGGAAGGGAAGGGGGTCTTCAAAAGTCTCAACGCAGGTTCGACATGGCAAGCCCTGAATGTCGGGATGCTTGGTACGGCGGCCAGAACACTCAAAGTTAACGGCAACGGAACGGTTCTTGTCGGTACTGAATTTGGCGATGGGATATGGTTTTCTACGAATCAAGCTGCAAGCTGGACGAAATCCGAAACACTCTCCACCTCGAACTCGATTACATCGTTGACTACTACGAACAATTCTTTGATTCTTTATGCAGGTGCATACGGTACCGGTGTGTACAAGAGTGTGAATGGTGGAAATTGGTGGACTCTTACGGATTCCACAGTCATCAACCACAACGTCCGAACCCTTGTTGCTCACCCGACCGATCCCAATACAGTTTATGCGGGCACAGGAAATGGCGTGTACAAAACTGCGAATGGCGGGGCGTCATGGTCTCCACAGAATAGCGGGATTCCTGCGGGCACATCAGTCCGTTCGATGGCGCTGGACGTATCAAATCCGAGTGTCGTCTACATTGGGTCTGATTCTTCGTACATGTACAAGACTACCAATGGTGGAGGGAGTTGGACCAATATCACCAGTGCGAACGGATTCTTGCCTCAGGATATGTTTGTCCGATGTATCACAATTGATAATATTGTTCCAGCGAATGTCTATGCAGGAGCGGACAGTGGCCGTATTTACAAAAGCATAAACGCTGGCGTATCGTGGACTTTGCTGTCCAAGATCTCAACAAACTATTCAGTGCGCTCTATCGATCTCAGCCCGAATGATCGGAATGTAGTTTTCGCTGCCACATTCGGGAGCGGGGTGTTTGTAAGCATCGATACTGCAAAACACTGGGCATCATTGAACACAGGGCTTGCCGATCTGGAAGCGTACTCACTCGAGACTGACCACTTAAATCCTTTGAACCTTTATGTTGGCACAGGGGAGAATGGGGTTTTCCGGAAAAGTTATTCCTATGTCAATCATTCCCCGGCACTGGCGCCTATCGGAAACAAAACTTCCTTCATCAACCAACCATTCTCAATTGCAGTTTCGGGAACAGATCCAGATGGGACCATACCAACACTTTCTGCACAGAATCTTCCATCGGGATCATCATTCGTGGATAGTGGGAATGGCAAAGGGCAATTCTTGTGGACTCCAGGGACGATACAAATAGGAAGTTTTTTTGTCACATTTGCCACTTCCGACGGAGTGAACTCCGACAATGCAATAGTGAGAATAGATGTTCTTGATCCAAACCAGACGGTGAATATTTTGGAAAATGGAGGGTGGAATTTGATCTCGGTTCCACTTCTTGTTCCGGATTTCCAGAAAAACACTCTCTATCCAACTTCGGTCTCTTCTGCATTTGGTTACACAGGCAGCTACGTTGTGTTTGATACTCTTCAGAATGGAATGGGGTTCTGGTTAAAATTTCCATCCACACAGAATGTCTCGATGACGGGAACCTATTTGATTCGTGACACGCTTGATGTTCAAGCTGGTTGGAACCTCGTAGGCTCGGTCACTTCCCCGCTTCCGGCGTCGGCTGTCCTGCCGGTCCCACCTGTCGTCCTGAACTCTTCCTTCTATGGTTTCTCCAACACGAGCGGCTATGTAGCGGCAGACACACTTCTTCCTGGAAGGGCATACTGGGTAAAGGTAAGCGAGGCCGGACAATTGGCACTCGGTGGAGGTGAGCCTTCGATGAATCATCCGGCGAATGGGACTGTTCAGAAGGTTCGGCCTTCCCCTGTTCGTCATTCACTGGGAGCTGTAAAACAATAACCGGATTGCAGGTTTCGCCTCATGGTATTTATTGCTGTCCTTCTTTGTCTGTTGATTGCCTACGGAATCGTGGAGTACCGCCGCCATCAAAGGAACATTAATGCGGTGAAGATTCGCGTGCTTGTGAATGGCACCCGTGGCAAATCATCGGTGACCCGGTTGATCACCGGAGGAATGCAAAAGGGTGGGGTCAGAACGCTCGGAAAGACTACCGGGACAAAGCCGCGTCTCATATTGCCTGATGGATCTGAACGGCCGATAACACGTGCAGGGAAAGCTAATATCATTGAACAGTTGATGGTATTCAGGCGCGCAATCGGTTTGGATGTGCAGGCGGTTGTCACTGAGTGTATGGCTGTTCTGCCGCCGAATCAAGTCATCATGCAAAAACAACTCGTTCGTTCGACCATTGGCGTTATCACCAATGTTCGGGCCGATCACCTTGATGAAATGGGCCCGCGGATGACTGATGTTGCCCGTTCTTTAGCGCAGACGATTCCCGAACAGGGTGTTGTCTATACATGCGAGCAGATTCATTTCCCTGTACTTCAGCAGGTTGCACAAGAGAGGGGAGCCGAGACGATATTGGTTACGCCGGAGCATGTGAGTGATGCTCTGATGAAACCCTTCAGTTATCTTGAACACAAGGAAAATGTTGCCCTTGCCCTTGCGGTGTGTACGCGTTTCGGTATCCCTCCAAAGGTCGCCTTGGAGGGGATGTATGCCGCTCAGCCCGATCCCGGTGTGCTGCGGATTTTTTCGATCCAGCATTACAACAAGGCCATAGAGTTTGTTAATGCCTTTGCCGCAAATGATCCCGATTCGTACATACTGATTTGGGATATGCTCAAGCCATATTTCACCAGGGGTAAGACGGTGATTGTGATTGTCAATTGTCGACAGGATCGTGTACAGCGAACAGAATCACTTGCCGAGCTTATCACGCGCAAACTAATGGCGGACTACTTCATACTTGTTGGGGAATCAACCCTGCCGTTGTATAATCGCGCGTTGCATCATGGTCTCTCCACAGCCCGGATGTTCGATCTGGGAGGGCGGTCAGCTGAAGAAGTATTTCAGAACGTTGTTTCACTTGCAGAACAAGAGGCGATCATTATCGGGGTGGGCAATATTGTTGGGTTCGGGGAAGAGGTGGTTATGAACTTCACAAATCGAGGGAAAGAAATTGTATACTGAAGCAGCGAAGGATATTATTATCCAGGCTGTTGCAATCGGATTAGTCTTGAGCCTGGTATTTTCTGAGACTCTTGGCGTTGCAGCGGGGGGTATGGTTGTTCCCGGTTACATTGCTTTAATGCTTCACCATCCGTTGCGTATTCTGGGAACGGTCCTTGTAAGCCTTATGACCTTTCTTGCAATGAAGTTCTTCTCTAACTATATGTTCATCTATGGCAGACGAAGAACCGTTGTAGTAATAATCCTTGGATTTATCTTCGGTTGGCTGTCGAGGGAAGTGCTCATTATTCAAACGAACGCCTTCACTGTGGAACTCCAGACGATTGGGCTTATCATACCAGGT
This sequence comes from uncultured Chitinophagales bacterium, assembly GCA_964633855.1. Classification (GTDB taxonomy): domain Bacteria; phylum Bacteroidota; class Ignavibacteria; order UBA10030; family UBA6906; genus CAZWIN01. The sequence goes on along the minus strand of CAZWIN010000130.1, from coordinate 2,571 downwards.
CTGATTGCGAATTGGATGGAACGGCAAGGAGTTGTCAAGACGATTTGCGTCATGATTATCGCCGCAGTTATGATCCGGTTGCTTTTGATGATCGTTACTGGGGGGCAGGTATTCTTAAACGAGGAGTGGATTTTATGAAATGGCGAGAAGGCAGTCCGACGAACCTCACCCTTATCGGGCTTGCATTGGTTTCTGTTTTGTTTTTTTACCTGGCAGAGCAAACTTCTGAGCCGGAACGGCAGGCATATTTTGATAAAAAATTGCAGGCCTCAAAATTATCCCTTGTAGCGCGCGAAACCGTCAAGAGCTACAGTCAGATGTTGGGAATAAAAACGGATCTCCAAAATGACCCCTACAAGACGGGAATCATCGGGCAGGAGCGGACGCCGATTACCTCCGATCGGGGGATTGTGACTTCAAAGATTCTGTCGACGAATCCCAATTTTGCGGCAGCGTTTGTAGATATGCTTGTAAAGGCTAAAGTCAAGAAGCACTCGACAATTGCTGTTGGAATGACAGGGTCTTTCCCGGGTTGGAACATCTCATTTCTGGCGGCATGCGCCGCCCTTGAGTTGCGGCCTATTATTATTACATCGGTCGGATCTTCGGACTGGGGTGCAAATATTCCAGCTATTACGTGGCTGGATATGGAGCGTGCAATCAATGAGCGGGGCATTTTGCCATTTAGATCGAGCGCTGCATCCATTGGCGGTGGTTCTGATAACGGGCGGGGACTCTCGCCTGAAGGAAGAGATTTGATCAGGCAATCAATCAAACGCAATGATGTTCGTTTTGTTGACGAGCCGACTCTCGAGAAAAACATCAGCAAAAGAATGGAGATTTATCAGGAATTGAGAGGCGATCAGCCTATCGCATGTTATGTAAATATCGGGGGAGGGGTGGCATCGCTGGGAGGATCACAAAACCTCCGTCTCATTCCGCCCGGGCTCACGCAACATCTCGCGGTAAGAAATTTTCCCGTTCGGGCTGTGATCAATCAATTTGCCGAACAAGGGCTTCCCGTCATTAATTTGTCAAATGTCGAGAAGATAGCTGAAAAGTATGGTATCCCCACCGAGATTGGGGACAAAGAGCCAGAATTGGGTGAAGGGGCGTTGTTCTTTAAAGACAGATATTCTATTGTTGGTACTGCACTTTTGACAGTCCTGCTTTCCTTTATTGTTTTCGTGATGATCAGGATAGACATCAGGCACTACGCATTCAGGAAAAGAATGCCCGTCGTCGTTGAACAAAGGAGCAATTCATAGTCATGGCTACCTGTGTGTACGAATGCCGTCTCTTCTTCGGTTTCCTCTTCTGCATTCTTCTTGTTCCCTCCCCGGTTATGGCGGGAAAATCCGTACCCATTATTCCGATTCATGGAACAGCTGTCAAAGTCAACACCGGTGGCAAGGAGAAGACCTACTATTTGGCCTCACCAAGAAATCCACTGGAGATTGAGGTTGACGGCCCGGGGAAACTTGTATGCCTGACAAGATTGGTGTTTCCATCGGTGAGCGGTGGCACTGAGAGGTATGTCATTTCAGTATCTGAGGGGGATAAGGGGCTCAAAAGGCTGACAACACAAACCGAGAAGTCCAATGCCACTACCAGAACACAAGGCGAAGTATTGGGAAGGATCAGGAAAACATCTCTTGTGATCCCAGAGGGAACACATAAGTACAGGGTCGCGGTGGAAGGGACATTAGGTAATGGCGTTTTGGTAAAGCTTCTATTCACTCCGAAGAAGGGGAAAAGTAATCTCGTTTCAATGGAACCCCTCTCCTACGACAAAGTAGTCACAGCGTTGGTCAAGGAAAAACTTATTACCTACTATGTCAGTTCCAAGAAACAGCAGGTGCATCTCCGCATCATAGGGCCAACGAAGTTGAAGGTTGCTGCACGATTGAATTACGATGCAAGCATGAAGGGGGGGCAGCGTTACAGTCTGGCCGTGACGGAAAACAACAAAAGAGTTGTGTTGAAGGCCCTGGCCACTACCAAGTCGGCGGGAACGGAATATCGGGAATGGAAGGATGTTGTACCCGGGAAACCCAATTCATTTTATGTCACCGTTCCATCGGGTGAACATCAGTATTCTTTTTCTCTTGAAGAAGGCCTTGCGAAGTCTGTTTCCTTGAAGTTTTCAATACCGAAATCGGACCTTCAGAATGAGGAATGAGTGAAACCCGTGTCGGCCACCTGCCGAAGGCTCTTGGGAGTTCTTGGGGCCGTTCTGCTCACTCTCATCGTGTGTCCGTTTCCGTCGTTTGCAGGAGATGAGCCCAGTACTTCTCCCAATCAGATAGAGATCTCGGGTTCATTCACTCTTCAGGGGGGATACAACGATAATATTCTTGACTATTCTCCCCGGGACATTGCCTTATTAGGGGTCTACCCCTCGCCTGGACGTTTCTCAATATCGCGTGAATATGATTTCATCTCCACATCAAAAGCCAAACTCGTTATTGCGGCCGAGCCGATAGAAAAGAACCCAACTTCACTGCGGCTGCGGCTCAATTATTCGGCTGACTGGCTCAACGCCATAAGGAACTACGTGACGTGGGGGAT
>CAZWIN010000129.1:7445-7761 GCA_964633855.1 uncultured Chitinophagales bacterium | reverse complement strand
AAGATGGACATTGTTACAACACCGCCCGTAGAGAGCCACACAACAACCGAGAGCAGGTGCTCGCCTGAAAGCATTGTAGCGCTCGTCCACTTGCTGAACAGCTCCGCCGAAATCAAGAATGCCGCCACCATCGCTCCCCAATCTGAGATGGCAAACACATACTTGTACATTGGATATTTACTGCGAATCAACTTCAAGGTTAGCCCCCCATTGGCCCCGTTGTCGAACCGTTCGTCCGGCCTAATCAAAAAACTCCTTTATTGAATCCACAACATAATCAATCTGTTCATCGGTAAGTTCCGCAAACATCGGAAGC
>CAZWIN010000129.1:0-7435 GCA_964633855.1 uncultured Chitinophagales bacterium | reverse complement strand
AAAGGCCATGTGATGCGACCTGCTCCGTTACCGGGAACTGTCCTTTTGCATACCCCAACCCTTTGTATGCATCCTGAAGGTGAAGCGGTATCGGGTAATGCAGGCCTACACCAACACCTTTGTTGGTAAGGTGCGCCTGCAAAGCATCCCTGAATTTCGTCTGGATAACAAACAAATGGTACACATGTTTCGCTTTTGGACTTTCCTTTGGAAGAACCAAATCACCGATTCCCTCCAGCTTCTCCACGTAGCACTTTGCGTGCCTCCGTCTTGCATCCGTCCAGGCATTGATATACCGCATTTTTACTCCCAGTACCGCACCCTGAATGCCATCCATGCGGTAATTGTGACCCCATTGGGTGTGGTGATATTTCTTGATCTGGCCATGGTCACGCAGCCGTCGCATATCAGCCGCGAGTGTATCATCATTCGTCGTGACACCACCAGCTTCACCATATGCTCCAAGGTTCTTCCCCGGATAGAAACTGAAGGCAGTCGCAGCACCAAACTGGCCAACAAATTTGCCGTTATACATTGCAAGATGAGCCTGGCAAGCATCCTCCACAACCATGATACCATGGCGGCTGGCAATTGCCATGATTGCTTCCATATCTGCCGGCTGGCCGTACAGATGGACGGGAATAATTGCCTTGGTTCGTTTTGTAATCGCTTGTTCAAGTTTCTTGGGATCCATTGTATAGGTTACCGGATCCACATCAACAAAAACCGGTGTTGCGCCAGTAAGAGAAATAGCTTCTGCTGTGGCGATAAAGGTATGAGCAACCGTTATTACCTCATCGCCGGGACCGATGTTTTTTGCCCACAACGCCACGTGCAAGGCATCTGTGCCTGTGCCAAGTGCGATACAGTGCTTCATGCCATGAGCCGCGGCAAAATCTTTCTCGAATTGTTCCACAGCTCTTCCAAGGATGAACTGCGTGGACTCAATTGTCTCCATAATCGCCGGAACTATTTCAGGCTTCAGTGTTTCGTACTGAAGTTTCAAGTCAAGAAAAGGTATTGTCATTTTCTTCGTCATTATTTTTCCCTTTTGATTTGATATTCTTCTTTCTGTCCAATCCTCAACGTCAAGCTGGAGGGTACTGCATTATGCTCACATGCGTCAAAAATAAAGAACCGTGGAAAGTGCAACGGATATCCTTCTTTTCAGGATGTTCGTTCTCTTTTACCAGTGTGGTAAAATGAAGTTGAGTGCAGGATTGGAAGCTGCAGGAATATCTTACTAACCCTGATGCTCTGAAAATATACCACAGGTTCACTGTATAATCAAGAACGCTCTATTTTGCTTCCATTGACCTCATAAAGGTATCAAATCTGTCTGCTGAATGTTGTGCCTGCCATCACGCAAGCCGTATACTATCAAGAAACAAGTGAATTCAACCTCGATAAAGCCAAGGATTTCACGAGTTCGACGAACTTTGCCTTTTCCGCGGGCCAGGACCATCGTTCATAGACTTTTAGCCCGCGTTCAAGAACCCCCTTTGCCCGCTGTCGATCAGAATGAATACGGAGGATAACAGCAGCCAGATCTTTTGCACTTCCCGGCTCAAAATATTCAATCTCTGATTCGCCGAAATAGTCACTGATGCCCTTGGTGCGCGGAGCAATCACTGATTTTCCCTCTGCAAGATACTCGAAAATCCGCGTCGGGAAGTTTATCTCTGTGAATACGCTTCGCTTATTCGGTACGAGCCCGACGTCAATCGAGGGTATTGCGGCCGCGATCGTTTCCAGGGAAACTTGACCATGGTATCGGACTATGCTCTCGAGTCCGAGAGCATTTACTTTCTCCTGAAAGGCCTCCACAAAATCACCTTCGCCAAACACATGAAGGACAATGTTATCGAGGCTCAGCCGAAGATTTGCGAGAGCTTCGAGAGCCGTATCAAGCCCATGACGCTCTACCACTGTTCCATGATACATCAATACAAACTGGCCCGGAGTGTTCCGTCCAATGGGCGATTGCGTTTTTTCTGTAGTCTGAAAAATCACAGGATCAGGGGAATTCATCACCACATGAACCTTCTCTTCCGGACAGCCGCGTGCTATAAATAGATTGCGAAAGGCAATATTCGGTGTAAGCACCAAATCGGCAAATCCGATACTCACGCGCTCACACAACAGTAATACGCGAATTATCGGGTGGTCCTGGCTGATTCCGTATTTGGTCATGAAGACTTCAGGCATGGGATCATGGAGATCAAGAATAATTCTTGCACCACTCAACCGTGGAACACATGCCGAAAACACCAACACGTCGGGCATATTGTGGATATGGATGATATCGTATCGTTTTTGAAAATTCAGCATCGCCAATCGGATAAAAGCGAGCGAGATAAATGCAGCATATTCCCAAAAATATCGCAAAGGATTTCCCCGCTTACGCATCACAGGCAGGCGGTACACACTCACTCCATTGACAGAATCTCTCGCAGGCGTTCCCGGCTTTCGCAAACACAATACATCCACCTGCATTCCAAGAGATGCAAGCGCCTCTGCTTCACGCCTCACACGCGGGTCGTCGGGATAATGCGAGAACACCGCCATGCCGATACGTACCTTCCTATGTAGTATTGAATCTTCAGGCACTGTATTTATCGGTGTGTACAGGTTTCCAGCCAAGCTCGTTGAGAGCTTTTGCATTGTCATATCGTAAACCGCGCGTGGCCGCTGCCAAAGCATAACTTACATCAACTTTGCCCGACTTCCCGAGCATTCGTTTCACAAACGTTCCTGCCATAGCAGCACTTCGCATCACCCACGAACGCAAAAATACAGGTTTGAGCTGCATTCCATGCTGTCGCCCCCAGGCAATAAACCAATCACGGTGACGGAGAGACGTTGTTGGTGTGATATTGTATATTGCACCATCCTTGCCTGTTGCAAGCCATCGCGCAACTGCATCTCCGACATCAGCAGCATGTATGTACGGCATGATGTTGCGGCCAGTCCCGAACCCGAGCGCCCTCTTGCCGATGATCTTCTTGATCGGACTCTTGACATCATCAAATATGGGACCGGGCCTGAAAATGCCCAAGCTCATTGTACCCCTGTTCATCGTGAAAAGCATCTTCTCCGTCATAACCTTCTCGGCAGGATAGATGAAGCCGTTCTTGTCAGAGACAACAGGCGATGTTTCGGTTACGGGTGCATTGCCTGAAGATTTCATCCCGTACACAGCAACGGAGCTGATGAAAGCAAACTGATGAACGCCTGCTCTCTCGCTCTCCTTGCAGAGGGATTCGGTAACAAGTTCGTTGGGCGTCGGCCGTTGGGTATTTTGCGCGCTGAACTTCCAAGCGCTATGGACAACTGCATCAACTCCGGCAAGCGCCTTTTTCATTACAAGCGGATCCTCGAGTGAACCCCAGATCAGTTCATCCGCTTCTTCACCAAAATCCTTGCGCGTTACAGTGCGCTGATGCAGCACAACCCTGATTGTATGCCCTTCACGTTTTAACGCTCTCGCAATATGACGCCCGAGAAGACCTGCGTATCCTGTCAACAATACTTTCATGGCGCGGCCTCCAATAAAGATGATGATGGCTGGTAATTCACCTCATCCCAAATTTCATCAAGCAACTGTGTCATGTCCAACAGAACATCATGACGAACCAACAATGGCTCGCCGGACTCGATAGAGGCATAAAAATTAGCCATGATATTCGCTATGCCCGGGTCGCGCGCCAGCTTGCCGCGTGCCGCCAGGACCATATTTGATATCGTCCCTCCTGCAAATGCATATCCTTCAAGAATACCACTAAGCGCTTTCTTGACAAAGTTCTGCGGCCCCTTCCCTTTGGTGCAACTAAACAACTGCCGACCCATGTCAATCACTATGGAACCGCCTTCAAGAAGGAATTGCGCACGTCTTTCGTTGCAACCATGTCCGAGCAGTAGCGTCAGTGACCCAGCCTGATGGCTGTTTTGCAGACTCACATGCATCATATCCGGACAATCATACGGAAGCATGTTCCGGCGATTGACAAAAAGATTGTGCTTCTCGACCGGATCCATCACTGAAAGAATCAAGCTTAGCGGGTGGTCAAGCATGTTTTGTAAAATTCCGCCTCGTAAACGGTATGCCCAGTGATTCGGATCCTTGTACTGAATTTTGCCTCCTCCTTCCGAGCCCGCAAATGTGCAATGGACAGAGACAAGCGGCCCCAGTGCGCCCGAACGAATCAACCGTACCGCCTTCATGACAACGGGCATGCCAAGCGTGCTATAGTCGCCGCAAAGGACCCTCTTTTGTTTTGCCGCCAGTTCTGCAATCCGGAGATACTCGGCAGAAGATTCCGTCACGGGTTTTTCAACAAATACATGAGCTCCGGAGAGCAATGCTTGTTCAGCAAGAGATGCATGCGTCCGCGGCGGAGTCACAATATGAACTGCGTCCGGCTTTTCCACTGAAAGTAATGATTCCATACCGGTGTGTACGCGCTCCACCGACCAACGCGAGGCAAACTCCCTTACCCTTTGTGCATCAACATCGCACAGCGAGATTCTTGCATCCGGACGTAGTTTTTGAAGTATCCTGATGTGTGAAGCTGCTATTGCGCCGCATCCAATGATCGAGATATTCACAATTGTTCCTGGTTTGTTTCTTTTGTCATCGAGTGATAAATGCCCATCAACCGAACTGCCGCCGAAGAAGCAAGGAACTTCTCCCGTGCATAGTGATGGTTGTGCAGGCGGACCTGATTCCAATGTTGGCGGTCCAACATGTAGTGTTCAATGGCACCGGCATAGTGTGCAGGTTCAAGCCCATCAATGAGAACACCCATGTGATCCTGCTGAAAAAAATCCTTGATACCACCGACTGGCCTACTGATAATGGGAAGGCCGCACATCATCGCTTCCAGCATCGCAATAGGCATTCCTTCACCATAGTATGTTGGCAGCACAAATGCATCCGCACGAAGGAACGTGTCCTTCTTCTTCTCTCCTTCAACAAAACCGGAGAATTCCACGTCTTCAAGACGATGTTGTTCCACGAACGTCTGCGCTTCCTTGAGATCCTCTCCTTCTCCGGCAACGATGAGCTTCAGATTCCTGTGCTTCGGCTTCAGCATTCTGTAACTTTCAAGAACCACAAACACGCCTTTCTGTTTGAGGATCCTGCTCAGAAACAGAATTGAGAATGGCTTCACATGCCCATTCAATAATGGGATGCTTGATTCATTGACATTTCCGAAAACCACATCATCCACAAATGTCGACTCAACGATAATATCCTGCTTAAATCCCATGCGTCGCAAAGCATCCTTAAAATCCTGCGAGAGGACAACAAACTTCTGAGCGCGCGAAAATGTAAAAGTAAACAACTTCAGGCGCATACCGGTCATCCTTTTTTCGAGATCAACAGACCATCCGTGGAATGTGACGAGAACAGGCGTTCGCGTCAGCCGGGCGATGACCATCAAAGCCCCTTCGCGCAACAGTGATTTTGCAACAAGAGAAGTATTCACATGAATGACATCGAATCTCGCCGTCAATATCTTGTATAAAAATTGCAGTGATGCAAATATCAATCGCGGCATGGTCACCCACCATTTTTCTTCTTCCGAATACGCCCCGACAAACAACAGTTCAACACTTGCCTGAACGTGGCTGAGGATGGTCTTGCAATAGTTCTGGATGCCACCTCTGGTTGCGAAGTTCGGCGTAATAACCAGAACCCGGATATTGGGATCGGTACTCGACATTGCTCTCACTGCATCGAATTGAAATATTGACGGACGTTACCGTTGACTATTTGCGTCCAGGCAAATTGCTGGGCGTCAGCTTTGATTTTGTTCGAATCATAAGCCGCAAGCCGGGTTGAGATCTGCCTGAGGCCTTCAATAAATCCCTCCATCGTATCCTCAATCAAGACGCCGTTTGATTCATTCAGGTATTTTTTGTTCAGTCCGTTTGATGTCGCAATCATCGGCATACCGGCAAGAAGGTATTCAAAAACCTTTGTGAACGGCTGTGCCTCCTGGTATTTTACAATCGGGACAAACGTCACACCGATATTGCAATCGGCAAGGTATGGCTGCAGGGCTTTATGCGGCACCCTGCCATGAAACCGGATGAGTTCCCTGTGACGACATGCGTTCATCACATTATGCATGCGCTCCTCTTCCTCCGGAGTTCCGAACCCCACGATATCATACCGGCATTTCAGGTTTCCCTTGTACTCGGAAACAAACCGGTCAAAACCTTCAACCGTCATGTAAATATTTCTGTTCGTGAACGTGCCGACATAAATAAGACGGATATCATTGAACGTCTTGGGCTCAAATTCCCACGCTTCCGCTCCGAGCGGGATAATTCTGCACTTTGAGATCGGGAGATGAAGCATATCCCTCAACTCTTCCGAAATGACAATGATTTTGTCATAAAACAACGACTCAAGCCAGATGCCGGTGTTGTAGAAAAAGCGTATGAAGTCGCTTTCCATAACATACCCTGTTCTGACATCAAGAATGGTATTCCGGCATGTGCTTAACAATTTCATAAGGAAGCAAAGCCGGAAATACATCACCACTGTCACATCAGGCTTGCTGCTCCTGATCTGCTGCACTCCCTGCTTCATAAACCGCGTCAACCGTGCGATCTTCCCCCCCGCACGTGAGATATAGATAACATTCACTCCCTCAGGGGCCTCAACTTTTACATAACCATAGTCCCAGCAGAAATACGTGCACTCGTACTCATCCCGCAAATACTTGCAGTAATAAAATGTATCGGTATCGTATCCGAACTGCTGGTTATTAATGATAAGTAATCGTCTCATCTTCCATTTCTCTTGGTACAGAGTGTTCGCCCTCTTCCGTGTCATCGCCGTATTCCGCTGCTTCCCGGTCAATACCGCCCATCTCCGTCCACAGAATGAGGTACGACACAATCCCGGCAAAGGCTCTATTGTACAGCGAATCGTGATAAAACCACATGGAAAGCAGCAGAATACACAAGAACCATTTGAACCGTTTCATATTGAAGGAGAGTACATTCCTTGACCCGATGAAATGAAACAGGGGGAAGAATATGCATAACACCGCCAGTATCCCTCCCTCCAGCCACACGGTATTGATGAACATCCGTGCACCAGTCAGGTAATCATAGTTAAAACCAAAGGCTGTCGCCTTCAGAAAGTGGCTTCCCATAAAAAGGCCGTAGCCAAGGCCAAAAAAATATGTCGTTGGATCATTAGACATCAGATTCAACGTCAGGGCCAGTTTTTCAAAACGCGGGACATCGCCCTTGACGCCTTCATTGTAGAAAAGGTATTTTTCCAGAAAACTTATATCAAGCAGATTCCCGGTATCCTGTATGTATTCCGAATACAGGATATTGAACACATAGAGCAGCGCAATTCCCAGCAGCAACACGGGAATGCCTATGTATAGTCTCCGCGTATCAGCAA
>CAZWIN010000128.1:0-7828 GCA_964633855.1 uncultured Chitinophagales bacterium | reverse complement strand
TACCCTGAGCTGGGGCTGTGCCGAAAAAGTGGTACGGCTGATAGCGTATATGTAACCACAATGATGTTAGCTAAAGAAAATTGTATATTGAATCCACCTATGACGACAATCAGAGAATACTGGGCTACACCAACAAGCCTGAGCCTTGCAATTCTTCTTGGGTTCTCCCTCCTCTGGTGTATCGGCGCCTGTTGCGCTCTCGATGAAACCATGGATCTCTGTACTTCGTGGCTATGCACCGCCTCCCACGAGGACAGTAGTCACTCTGAAAATACAACCGACTCAAACAACCAACACTGCACTTGTATTGCTCAACCCATCTTTCTCTCTTCAACGCCGGCATCAATCAACCTGACTGTCGAAGGTGAGGGTATTGCCCCGTATGTTGATGGATGTCCGCCTGCAACAACCTGCCGTTCCGTATTTCGCCCTCCAATAGCCTGAGCTTTTCTCCAACACGTTAGGCATATCAACAATCTGTTGGTGTGTGTGGAACAACTCATTACGTATGAAAGGGAAAAGTATGCCCAGTTGGCTTTCCATGTTGATTTTTGGAATTCTTAGCATAGTATCAAATACACACGCACAAACGGCAATTCTTTCAGGCACCATCAGAGACTCGGTAACTCTCGAACCGCTTGTCGCAGCAAACATCATTCTCGTAGAGTCGTCCTTGGGGACGGTATCGTCGTCCGAAGGAGCATTCCGCATCGAGGACATAAACCCCGGCCTATACACCATCAGTACTTCTCTTGTTGGTTATGCCACGCGTGAACATGCAATCAGCATTATTGCAGGAGATTCGCTTTTTCTCGAACTGCAACTTCCTTCCGAACATGTCGAAGAAGAGGAAGTAGTTGTGACAGGAACAAGGACGGCACACAGCATTGCCGATGTCCCTGTCCGTGTTGAAGCCATACAACAGGAGGAAGTTGAAGAAAAACTCCTGATGGCTCCATCCAGCGTAACAATGCTCTTGAACGAATCCACGGGTATGAGAATGCAGACAACCTCGGCGACGAGCAATACTGCAAATCTGCGGATTCAAGGGTTAAGTGGGCGGTACGCGCAAATTCTCACTGACGGGATCCCAAGCTTCGGCGGCCTGTCGGCCGGCTTTGGACTGACGCAGCTCCCCCCACTCAATCTGCGGCAGGTCGAGGTGATCAAAGGAGCCACCTCCGCCCTGTACGGGCCTGACGCCATTTCCGGCGTTATTAATTTCATCACCAAGAAGCCAAAACCTGAGCCGGAACTCAGCACGATTCTCAACACAACAACACAGGGCGGCCTTGATATCGCCGCCTATTACTCAAAGGAGTTTGATGACATCGGGATGACCATACTTGGCAGCCGTAATACCCAGCGATTGTTTGATGTTGACAGTGATGGATTTGGCGATGTTGCCGGATTTGAAAGGTACTCTGTGTATCCAAAAATATTTTTCTCCCCTTCAGAGAACGTTTCAATGCAGGCTTCGTTGGGCATTCTCCATGAAGACAGGCATGGTGGTGCCACGAATGCACCTGCCTCTGCCGGCACAACAGGAATTCCCTACGTTGAGGAGATCAAGTCCCGAAGAGTTGACCTTTCTGCCAAGCTTCACTGGATGATTTCCGAGCATGAGGCGGTAGCAGTCACACTGGCAGAAATGACGCTTCGCCGCGATGCGCTGTATGGCAATGCCCCTTTTCAAGCCACTCAAAATATCTTCTATGCTGATGCCCTTTATTCGTTTGGCATGGATTCCCATTTTATACTTCTTGGCGGTGCCCTGAATGTCGAACGTTTCATTGACCGGACACCTGCAGTGCCTTCAGACCGGAGTTACCGTTATACGGTACCCGCCTTCTTCGCGCAGGACGAAATCACTTTTTCAGAATACTGGACAATGCTTCTCAGCGGCAGAGTGGATGTACACAATACCTTTGGAACTTTTGTTACTCCAAGGGCTTCGTTAATGTACCGCCCAATCGCAGGGTTGACAATGAGAATCGGCGGCGGCACAGGCTTTAAATCACCGACAATCTTTGTTGAGCAGGCTGAAGAGTCAGGATTTCATAATGTCCGTCCCCTGCAGAACGCCCTTGCTGAAGAGGCAACAAGTGCTTCGTTCGACCTGAACTGGCGGGGAATACTCGGGGAGGTAGGCGCAAACTTCAACCTTGCATTGTATGCCTCGAAACTGTCACATGCAATTCTTGCGGACAAGGATTCATTAGATGACGGCATTTTGTTTTTGCGTAGCGCCAGCGGTTCGACACAAACACGGGGCGGAGAGTTTTCAGCTAGACTCTCATACAGCGACTTTAATCTTTCTCTTGGCTACACATATCTTTACGCCACTCAACATGACAACTCTGAAACATACGAGCTGGACCTTAATCCGCGCCATTCATTCGGAGCGGTTATTGTCTGGGAGAATCATCAGGCAGGCGCCAAAATCGGCATCGAGAATTATTGGATTGGCTCACAACGGCTTGATCGAACCCCGTTCCGGGATCGTTCCCCCGAGCACTGGATAACGGGAATGACAGCCGAGAAGAGTCTCGGCCACTTCCGCGTCTTTGTAAATCTTGAGAATATCTTTGACACCCGCCAAACACGTTACGAACCAATTATTGTTGGTAATCCATCGGCTGGTACATTTCGAGCACTGCCGATATACGCTCCTTTGGAAGGCAGGGTTATCAACGGGGGAATTCGATTTGTTCTGTAGCCCCTAAACGGGGTTACGTGGGGAATGCGGTAGCATTCGCTACATCAATGTTAGAATTCTTGTAACACTCAATACACACAAAGCAATTAGTAATAGCCCTGATATCAATTGTGCAATAACGAACCGTCGTGAGTGTGGCGGAAGAGCCTGCCAGTGTTGGAAGTCTCTTATGTGAACCAGAATGAACAACGATCCACCAATACTGTAGAAAACAACTGGGTCGATGCCGTCACTATTCCACCAAATGGTGAAATCCCTGATCATGTCCCTCTATATCGTCTCCTCGGCTCAGAACCTGGCTGGCCTGTCTAGCGATTCTTTGATCTGCTTCACCCACTCCATCGACTTCTCTATAGACTCGTTGCCATCAATCCTCTTCAGCAGCGCACTTCCCACAATTACCCCATCGCTATGCCGGGAAAAAGTACGTGCCTCCTTGGGAGACGAGATACCAAAGCCCACGAGCACCGGATTCCTCTTTGCGTTACGTTTGACACGTTTAATGTAGGCGGTTCCTGCTTCTTTTCGCTTGATACCGGTTACTCCCGTCATCGAAACACAATAGAGAAATCCGCCCGACGCAGCGTCAATCATCCTGATCCTCCCGGCAGAACTTGTTGGCGTGACAAGCATAATCTGTGCAAGTTTGTTCTTTGCAAGAACAGCCTTGACACGGGAAGATTCTTCAAGAGGTATTTCAGGGAGAATGACGCCGTCAACGCCAGCCCAGGCTGCGCGGGCAAAAAACTTATCCATACCGAACTGCATAATAGGATTAAGATAGCCCATCAATACAATCGGAATTGTTGAATGCTTCCGAATGGCTTTCACATCAGACAGAATTCTGGCGAGAGTCATTCCGTTTTTCAGAGCAACGCCGGAGCTGTGCTGAATGACAGGCCCGTCTGCAAGCGGGTCTGAGAACGGCATTCCCAACTCAATAATGTCGGCACCGGCCTTCTCGAGTTCTAACACAAGAGAAACAGTAGAGCTCAGTTTCGGAAAGCCTGCCGTCAAAAATAAAGCAAGGGCCTTTTCTCGCCTGCCACGGAGAACAGTGATTGTCTCTTCGAGCCGGTTCATGCGGTGAGGTGTTGCGAGTAGGTTGCTATATCTTTGTCACCACGACCCGAAAGACTTACCACAACAACAGAGCCCTTCCTGGTTTGCGGCATGACTGCTTTAAGGTAGGCCAGGGCATGTGATGTCTCAAGTGCGGGGATAATCCCTTCCAGCTTTGCCGTGAGGCTCGCTGCATGAAGCGCTTGTTTATCTGTTACAGAGACATAGTCAACGCGTCCAAGATCTTTGAGCGCACTGTGTTCAGGCCCGACACCCGGATAATCGAGCCCTGCGGAGATGGAATGTGCAAGGCTGATCTGGCCGTGCTTATCCTGAAGCAAATAGCTGTATGAACCGTGGAGAACACCCGGAGCGCCTTTCCCAAGTGTTGCTGCATGATGTCCGGTATTCAGCCCCAGCCCTGCGGCTTCTACACCGATCATTGTCGCCTTGGTATCAAGAAATGGATGGAACAAACCAATTGCATTACTCCCTCCGCCAACACACGCCAGAAGAATATCGGGCTCTTTTCCTTCAATGCTCTTGATTTGAAAACGGGTTTCCTCCCCTATCACGTTCTGAAAATCCCTGACCATCATCGGGTATGGGTGGGGCCCAACCACAGATCCGATAATGTAGAACGTATCTTCAACATTCGTGACCCAATCACGGATTGCCTCACTGGTAGCGTCTTTCAGCGTTCTGCTGCCTGATGTTACGGGGATAACTTCTGCACCAAGCATGCGCATGCGAAGCACATTCAGTTGTTGCCGTTCAATATCCTCTGATCCCATATACACAACACATGCAAGCCCCATCTTTGCAGCAACAGTTGCGGTTGCAACCCCGTGCTGTCCCGCCCCGGTCTCTGCAATGATCCGTTTCTTCCCGGATCGCTTTGCCAGAAGGATTTGTCCAATGGTATTGTTAATCTTGTGAGCGCCGGTGTGGCAGAGATCCTCACGCTTGAAGTAAATCCTGCCACGCCCGTAATGTGCAGTCAGACGTGCGGCAAAGGTGAGGGGTGTTGGCCTTCCTGCAAACTCCTGAAGAAGATGATGGAATGAATTTTGAAATGCGCGGTCCTTTTTGGCTTTGGAGTAAAGGCGCTCCAGGTCATCCAACGCAGCCATCAGTGTTTCAGGAACGAACCTGCCGCCATACTCCCCAAAATACCCGCGCTTGTCAGGGAACGTTCCCGCAATGGATGATGCACGGCGAGCACGGCGCATCATGATTCGGAAACCTCAACACCAACCGTTCGATCCACAATTGCGGCAACCAGGCGGATCTTGTCAACCAATTCCTTGAAGCGCTGCGGTTTCAACGACTGGTAACCATCGGAGAGAGCCATCGCCGGATCGGGATGCACTTCAATCATCAGACCATCCGCCCCGGCTGCAATACCGGCAAGTGCCATAGAGCTGACTCCATCCCACATACCAATGCCATGGCTCGGGTCAACAAGAATCGGAAGGTGTGACAGCTTCTTGACAACAGGAACGGCGTTGAGATCGAGTGTGTTACGCGTGTATGGCTCAAATGTCCGGATACCGCGCTCACACAGAATGACGTTGTAATTTCCCCGTGCAAGAATGTACTCGGCTGACATCAGCAATTCCTCGATAGTAGCAGAGATGCCCCGCGTGAGCAGGATGGGTGTACGCAACTCACCGACAGCTTCCAGCAATGAAAAATTGTGCATGTTACGCGCTCCAATCTGGATGATATCAGCAACCTCGGCCACTGCAGGAAGCGTCAGCACATCTTTCGCTTCCGTAACAATCTTCAACCCTGTTCTCTCCTTTGCTTCCTTCAAAAGGACAAGGCCTTCCTCCTTCATCCCCTGAAAGGCATAAGGCGAAGTCCGCGGCTTGAATGCCCCTCCACGGAGAAATTTGGCTCCCGCTTCCTTGACTGCATCCGCTGTCCGGAAAAGCTGATCCCTGTTCTCCACCGAGCACGGGCCGGCAATAATGGCAAGTTCGTTTCCCCCTATAACTTCACCGTCAACATTGACTTCCGAATTCTCACGCTTGGCATCACGGCCAACAAGTTTGTAAGGTTTCGATACGGGAATGGCCTCTTCAACGCCTGACATGGTGCTGAACGATTCAGGATTCACCTTCCCTTTGTTGCCCGTGATACCAATTGCAACCCTTTGCGCACCGGGGATCTCGTGCGCCTTGAATCCCATCGCGGCAATTTTCTCCTTGACGCGCTGGGCATCTTCACGTGTTGCATCGCGTTTCATCACAATCAGCATAGAGACTCCTGTTTTCGGTTACACTTGTTGAAGAGCAGAGAACAACTCAAGCAACTTTCCATGATCTTTCTTCCCGGGCGCGCTTTCCACCCCGCTGTTGACGTCTATTGCATAGGGTTGAACATATTGAACCGCCTCAACTACATTCTCAGGGCGGATTCCGCCCGCAAGAATTATCCTTCCATACTGTTTTGCTTCAAGCGCAATATCCCAATTCAGAACCTTGCCGGTTCCACCCGGCTCCCCTTCGACATATGCGTCCAAAAGGTATGCATTTCCGCCATACCGTTTCAACGTGGAGACATCGAATGCACCTCCAACGCGAAACGCCTTGTAGACCGGGACCGAATATCCCTGAATATCTTCCGGGTCCTCTTTTCCATGAAACTGGATACACTTGATACCCGTTTGTTCGATGAGAACATTCACCGCTTCCCGGCTCCTGTTCATCACTACTCCCACCGGGGTGACAAAAGGCGGAAGGCAGTGAATGATTTGTCTTGCACTCCCGGGAGTAATGTTCCGCGGACTGTGCTCGACAAAAATGAAACCCAGGGCATCCGCTCCGGCCTCGATTGCCGCCTGCGCATCCGGAACATTTGTGATGCCGCAGATTTTTACCTTCATGAAATATTGCCGGTTGCTTCAGCGAGCATTTCTGCAAGAAGCCTGCCCGGTTGAGGCGATTTCATAAAATGTTCGCCGATTAACACGGCATGGATATCATTCCCCATCAGAAGCTCAATATCCTTTGCCGTCGCAATTCCACTTTCGCTAACGATAAGAACTGATGGAGGCAGATACTTTTTCAGCGTTACGGAGGTGAGAATATCCACTTCAAATGACATCAGGTCACGGTTGTTGATGCCGACCAGCTTGATCTGATCGAGGTTGAGCTTTTCAATTTCGTCTTCATTGTGGATTTCGACCAGGCATTCCAGGCCAAGGCCCGAAGCTTCATCATGAAGATCACTCAGCTCTTCTCGGGTAAGTGCCGCGGCGATAAGCAAAACAGCATCAGCACCATAGGCTTTTGCCTCATATAACTGGTAACGGTCAATGATAAAATCCTTCCGCAGGATCGGCACTGTAATAAAATTCCGCATCTTTTCGATGTATTCCAGTTTTCCCCGGAAAAACTTCTCGTCAGTCAGGACCGAAAGCGCACTTGCACCGCCCCGGACAAATTCACGCGCGAGTTGTAGCGGCTCAAAGTGTTCACGGATGACTTGCTTCGAAGGCGATGCCTTCTTTATTTCGGCTATGACAGCAAGCTCTTTTCCCTGAAGCGCGCTCAACAAAGAAATACGCGGATAGGAAAACTTCGGCAGGTCTTCCAGCCGGCTCCGGAGGACGGACTGTTTTCGTGCGGTTACTTCTTCACGCTTATGGGAGAGAATCGTCTCGAGAAAGTTCATTGCTTGTTTGTATACTCTCTCAGGATGTTAAGCGAGTGCAGTGCTCTTCCCGAATCAATTGCCTCGCTTGCAACAGCAACAGCATCTTTGAGCACGGTTGTCCTTCCCGCCACACGGATTCCCAAGGCAGCATTTGCAAGAACCACATTGCGATGCGGGCCGGGTTCTCCTTCCAGCACGTTCAAGGCAATCCGGGAATTGACTTCCTTCGTCCCGCCAAGCACAGACGAAAGAAATGTTTCCGGTAAACCAAAATCAGCAGAAGTAAGTTGATACGTACTGACTCTCGCATCCGATTGTACTTCATGCACGGTGGTTGCTTTCCCCAACCCAACCTCATCCATTCCCTCGAGATTGTGCACA
>CAZWIN010000127.1:0-7834 GCA_964633855.1 uncultured Chitinophagales bacterium | reverse complement strand
GCGTTGTACAGTCCGGTATCAGGTCTTGCAGATGAATTATACGGAATATCCATGATGTTCATGCCTCCGCGGCTTGGTTCTGTGGAGCAAAATCTTTTTTATGTCCCGGAACACTGTAGTCGTACGGACCACGGTACACTTCCGGTATCTTTGCAAAATTACCGTGTGCAAGAGGCGGTGAGGTTGTTGCCGACCAATCGAGTGTTGTAGCTTCCCAAGGATTATCCCCGACCTTCTCTCCCTTTTTAATACTCCAAAAGAAGTTGATGATGAAGGGAATCTGAGCAAGACCAAGGCACCACGCTGAAATTGACATAAATTCATTCCAATGCAAGACGCCCTGAGCATGGGCATACTGCTCTCCTCCGTCATACAGCCTGCGCGAAACCCCAGCAAGCCCCTGAATGAACATAGGCATGAACACGCCGTTCAGGAACACGAATGAACCAAAGAAATGAAGCTTCCCGAGGGCATCATTCATCTTTCGTCCGGTCACTTTCGGATACCAATAATATATCCCGGCAAACAACGCCATAAGCGTTCCCGGGGCAACGACATAATGGAAATGCCCGATAACGTAATACGTGTCGTGTAGTGGAATATCGGATATATTCAGGCCAAGCGGTAGACCCGTCAACCCTCCGATACCAAACATCGGTAAGAATGCAAGGGCAAACAGCATCGGCGTGGTGAAGCGGATAGACCCTCCCCACAGCGAAAGAATGAGCGCCGTCAAAATAACTACCGACGGAATGGAGATAATCATCGTCGTTGTCTGGAAGAAAGCACTGATAGCTGTCCCCATACCCGTCAGGAACATATGGTGTGCCCAGACAATGAAGGACATAAACCCAAGGAAGATTACCGCATATACAAGCGATTTATATCACCACAGAGGCTATCGGGTATTGTTTGCGATGATTTCAGCAACAATACCCATCGCAGGAAGAATGAGCACATAAACTTCCGGGTGGGCAAGAAACCAGAACAAGTGTTGCCAAAGCAGCGGACTTCCACCCCCACTATTTGCCAATGGAACACCACTCACCACAAGGCCGCTGGGCATGAAGAAACTTGTCCCGGCAACACGATCCATAAGCTGAAGGACACCTGCCGCTTCAAGCGGAGGAAAGGCAAGCAATAAAAGAAAAGAAGTCACAAGCTGTGCCCAGACAAAAAACGGCAAGCGCATATACGAGAGGCCATTGACACGAAGCTGTACAATAGTTACGATGAAATTCACTGATCCCAGAAGCGACGAGGTTATCAGAAAAACCATTCCCAACAACCAGAACGTCTGTCCGGTGGTGGCAATGACGGAAAGCGGTGCATACGAAGTCCATCCGGAGTTTGCCGCTCCACCCGGCATGAGGAAACTCGCCAGCATAATCACGCCGCCGCAGAAGAACACCCAATAGCTCGCCATGTTGAGTTTCGGGAATGCCATATCGGGTGCGCCTATCTGCAACGGCATAACATAGTTTCCGAAAGCACCGACAGCAAGCGGAACTACGCCGAGGAATACCATGATGGTTCCGTGCATCGCACCGAGTTGGTTGTAAAACTCCGGCAACATGATCCCGTCAGGCATGTTTTCCGCGCCAAGGAGATCGGCGACCCACTTCAACGGGAACGTTTGTCCGGGGTATGCCAATTGCCAGCGCATGATCATCATCAGGCTAAATCCGAACAGAAGAAAAACCAGCGAAGTGATTCCGTACTGAATCCCTATAACCTTGTGGTCTGTTGAGAAGACATATTTTCTCCAGAACCCAAGCTCATGATGGTCATCGTGATGTGCAGCGTGAGCTCCCGAACTGCCGGTGACAGCTCCGCCATGTGTATGCGTACTACCGTGTGCCAAGGATGGTGTCTCCTTTCAATGAACGGGCGTCCAGTTTATTTCGCTGCAAATTTGAAATCGCCGGTTGTTGCTCCCGTAGCACCAACCTTCACCTTCATTGTCTGGCTGCCGTACTTCTCATGCCATGCTTCAATGGTGTATTCTCCTGCGGGCAGCTTTTTCAGACTGAAGGAACCATCATCACCGGTCACGGCGTAAAATGGGTGGGAAAACACACCGATGTAAGCCCCCATCCAGGTGTGTACTTCACACTTCACTTTGAATACTTCGGGTTTGTCAAACTTCTTTGTAAGCGTCATCCCCTGTTTGGGCTGCGCTACATTAAATTGCGGGTTCTCTTTTGATAACGAATGAACGTTGTGCAATGTCGGATCGCTATTCTTTACCACCAACTCCTGGCCGGTCTGGATGCCGAGAACATGCGGGGTGTATACGCAACCATGTTGGTCAAATGTCACCTTGCCCGATGGAACATCAAACTTCTTTGACCCGAGGCCATCTTTCACATAGACAAGGACATTCTTGAGTGTACCGTTCGAATTGGCAACCACTTCTTCGCTCATGACTGCATCCTTGTGCGCCTTCATACACACAGGGTCTGCGTTCATTTTGAGGCGCTGTCCTTTCGGTGCAGCACCTTCAAAAGAAACTTTGCCGGTAACATCACCGCCAAAAGCAATACTCGCCACGCACAGCGTGACCGCTACCGCCATAACAATGTTTTTGCTATTCATGTATTTCTCCAAACTGAAATGTGATTGAAATTGATTTTTCTTTTATCGGGAACTCACCGCAGGCCTTGAAGGCTCTCCCAAAGTCATAACATGGTCACGAATTGCTTCCATTTGTTTCTTGGCGTCGCCGCCAAGGACATCGGGCAGTGGAGATTGGCCATCGGGGAAAAATGTAGGCATGCGCGTTCCCTCCTGAATCTTACCGGGATCGGCCAGCCATTCCACAATCCACTCCGGCTTAAGGCGCTCACGCGCCTTCATCAGGTTGGGTGCAAGATCCGAAGTGTTCAACTCACTTCCCGGCCTGGCTGCAAATGCACCTGTCGGATGACACTTGGCACATTGGAAGTCAGTAAATATCTCCCGGCCAACAGGCAAGAGAGCCGGATCAGGCTTGAATGATTTATAGTTCCTCAACTCCAAATCCTGATTACTCAACCCGAGGAAATATTTTGAGATTCTGCTGATTTCATCGCCAGAAAAATGGAATGTTGGCATCCGGGTTTTAATCCACGGCCGGATAGAATTCGGTTGCCCTGTAACCGATGGGTTATCCAAAAAGGCGTAAAGCCATGGTTCTTGAACTTTCTTACCCTCCCCGGTGATGGGAGGTGGAAGAAACGCAGGATCGTCGAGAATTGTACCTATGTACGCACCTGACTGCTCAAGCTGATGACATTGCTGGCAATTATACGCAATGGTCAATCGTCTTCCGGCCTCAATATTCTGCTGTTTTTTGTCAAAGGCCTGAACATATCTCCTGTCGGGCTCTTCCTTCGTCTGTGAAAGCAGGAACATGCGGAGCAGCGCTATCTCTTCATCATTAAACGCAAATACCGGCATCTTCTGGGCAATTCGGTCGGTTTGGAAGACACGTGAATTCTTCAGTTTGTTTTCAACCCAGCCTGACCACGTATGATGAACATCCGTATCACCAAAGTCCATCTCCTCAACTTTTTTCCGTCCGAAGTTTGAAAGAGACACGCTGACTCTTCCTTCTTTCTCCATTCCCGGAATGACATGGCAACCGTTGCAGCCGTATTCGCGTATGACGCTACCGCCTCTTGCAACCAGTTCAGCGGATGAAACATCAATACCCTTTTCTTTGAACGTCCTGTCATCCTTCAGCGTCATCAAATAGGCGGTGATATGTTTCGCTTCTCCATCAGTAAGCCTGAGGCTTGGCATCTTTGTCGTGGGGTTGTAATGCCGAGGGTTTCTAATCCAATCATATACCCAATCGGCATTTACCTTGCTTCCAACACGACTTAATTCAGGAGCGATATCATAGCTTGTACCGCGCGCGTCCCTGACACGGGTATCGTCCCCGAATGTATGGCACGCCTTACAGCCTATTGATTCAACAAGCTCTCTTCCTTCGGAAGAATTTCCGCCGGCCGTCAGGCTTCTTGGCAACGAGAAGCCACTCTTCATTGATACATCCATCAAATACGCAGTGACAGCTTCGGCCTGTTCATCACTCAACTGGAAGTTCGGCATCCGCGTATGCGAATTATACTCCTTGGGATTTTTAATCCATCTGTACACCCATTGTGGCGTAGTCTTCGTTGAGAGATGAGCCAGTTCCGGCCCGACTTTGGGAAGTTCAGTATACCCTTTTATTTCATGGCAACCATGACAGCCGGATTCGATCATCAAGCGTTTTGCTTTGGTAAATTCTCCGCCATAGGCAAGTGTGCTGCTGTTTTCGTGGCACTCCTGACAGGACGCGTACACATCTTTTCCTTTCAGGAGCGGGAATTCCCAGTAATGATCTTCTTCACCATGCGAGAACCCTGCCGTCAACGCAGCCCCTTGTCCTCTATGGCATGGAGTGCAGCCAAATGTCTCGGGATTATGCAACGTCAGCAATTCCGGCTGAGGATGCTTTCTGAATTGCTTGGGGGCCGCCTCATCCTCCATCAACTCCTCCCGCCAGCCAAGGTGGCAAGTCTGGCAGCGGTCAATCCGTGCTTTCGGGTCGTTGAACGGATTACGGTCATAGTCAAGCATCATGACTTGTTTGATTTCGATATTTGCAGACCCCAAGCGACGCAGTTTCGTTTCCCACTTTTCAATATTCTTCGCGAGGTCGGCTATTTGGCTCTGGGCTTTTTTCAAGTTCTGACGATACTCGTTCAGAATGGCAAAGAGCGAGTCACGCTCATGCTGAATCTGTTTAATGACAACTTGATGTTGGGCCATAGCGGCTTCGCTTTCATCAAGCTTCTTCTTTTGGCCCGCATCAGGCTTTTGTTCATGAAGGGATTTCTTATAGAAGTAGTATGCCTCATCCCCCCTGCTCTTGGCAAATTGGTACTCTCGCTGCTGTTCAATCAATTTCTCAAGAACCTGATTGTAGGTAGCTTGCGTATTCTTGTATACCGGGCCATCCATGGAATCCTGTGCAGCTTTCCTGACGGCATCAAGCTCAAGAAAACTCGCGGAATCAAAATCGGCTATTGCCTGGTCAAGGCGTTCCCTCGTACGGGTTTCCAGCAGCTCATGATACCTCTTCTGCTCCTCTTTCCAGGGGCGACGGGTCGCTACCTCGTCAATAACCGCCCACATCGTACCTAGGAAAAGAACCGCGGAGAAGGCGATGTAGTACGTACTGTAGTTGCGTGCCTCAATTGGAGTCTGTGCGCGTTTCTCAAACACTGTCAGACTCCTTGCATATGGCTAGAAACCTGTTGGTCACGTGATTGGTCTAGATATTAAAGAATGGAGTAACAAGAATATACTTGATGTTCAGTGCCAGCCTTAGAAAAACCTTGACAGGAACTGCCATCATTGTAAGGAACAAAAAGGCTGTGATGCTGTAGCGTAACAACCCCATCTTGTTCATGAACTCTGTGTTGCGTTTCCAGAAATAAAACACCACGCCTATTGCAAACCAAAGCAAAATGGTTACCGAACCGATGAGCATTGCGATAGGGTTCAGGGAATCATCCACAAGGCGTGTGGGAACATTAAAAAAGAACTCTGTGAAATCAACATTTGTCAACGCGACAACGCGATGTGTGTCCCAATATTCCCACGGGAAGAAGAGGTTCCATCCCGGGCCACGGAAGAACGTCCCAAGAACGATTAGCGACACCCACATCAACAGAAATCCAAAATGGAACGTGAGTATGGCAAACCAACGCTCTTTGAAGGTATAGTAACCGTTTCCTTTTGGGTTGATATCGATGTAGGGGATCGCACAAAGCCCTACAATGATCAAGGTTGGCAACACAACGCCTGCTATCCACGGATCAAAATAAACAAGGATTTCCTGAAGGCCAAGAAAATACCACGGGGCCTTTGAAGGATTCGGCGTCAGTGCGGGGTTCGCAGGCTCTTCGAGGGGAGCATCAAGGGTTATTGACCAGACCGTTAGAATTCCCATCACCAGAAGAGCGGCAAGGAACTCCACCTTGACGAGATACGGCCACACCTGCACCTTGTCGGCTTGACCTGCCTCCTCAGGAGATTCTGCGTTATCATTCTTAAGGGCTTTTTTCGTTGAAAACCAAGTATAAAACACTGTCAAACCCAACATCAAAATGATGGGGATATTATCTGCCTTTGAAAGAATATGGATCAGATGTTCCATGATATGTTCAGGCCTTCTTGTTCATCAGTTTTTCTTGCTATCCAGCTCAGGACCGGAGATACCGCCATCCTTGCGGATTCTCCAGAAGTGGACGATCATCAGAACAGCTCCAACCAACGGGAGGAAAATGCAATGCAGAACATAGAAGCGAAGAAGCGTCGGGGGCCCAACCTGCGTCCCCCCGAGAAGCACAAACCGCACATCGTTGTCAATGCGCATGCCGAGTTCGGGTCCAAACGGACCTTCATGCCCGAGTAGTGGAGTTGCACGCGCCATATTTGTTCCCACAGTTACTGCCCAAATGGAAAGCTGATCCCATGGCAGTAAATACCCGGTGAAGCTGAGAAACAACGTAAGCGTCAGGAGGATGACGCCTATCACCCAGTTGAACTGCCGTGGAGCCTTGTAAGAGCCTGTCAAAAACACACGAAACATATGCAGCATGACTGTGATAACCATAGCATGCGCTGACCAGCGATGCATGTTGCGCATCAGCGGGCCGAAAGCAACGTCATTCATAAGGTACTTCATATCGTCATACGCGTACTCGGCCGCAGGTCGATAATAGAACATCAGGATAACACCGGTTACAGTCAGCACAATAAAGAGCAGGAATGTAATGCCGCCCATCCCCCAAGTGTAACCGACATTGGTAGCGTGCCGGCTGATACGAACCGGATGAAGATGCAGGAAGACATTATCAACAATCTGCAGGGCGCGGTTACGCTGTGTATCTTCGTACCCATGTCGGAAGATCGAGCGGTAGACCTCAGTGCGCTCCATCTTTTGTTTGAGTTGATCGAGTATTCCCAGCATGGAAATTCCTTGTCTTGACTGCTATTGTAGAATCACGAGTACTTCAGAAAAGCGTCCGGTTTGCTCCACTCTTGCTTCTCGTACAGAAACTTAATGTTGCGGTCAATGAGAATCTGCCCGTCATCGGCAAGCGTAATTTTCAGACGTTCAAGAGGCCGCGGTGTGGGGCCTTCAAAATTGACCCCATCCTTGAAGTACCCGCTCCCGTGACAAGGGCATTTGAATTTACTTTCTGAAGGAAGCCAGCGCGGCGTGCATCCCAGGTGAGTACAAATTGCCGAAAGTGCATACAGTCCATCCTGGTCACGAACAATCCAAACGCGAAACTCATCTTTGTATTTCTCGTTTACTTCGCCGACCACATATTCCGAAGGGAACCCTGCCTTAAACGCGGAGGGCGCCTCATAGAGCACGCGCGGTACCATAAGGCGTATTGCACCCACTGTTGCTGTAACAAGAAAACTCATGAAAGCAAACCAACCGGCAACATTCAGGAAATTCTTCCTGTTCATGCGCCAGATTCCGTGATCGTTCTCCGGAGGTTTATCCTGCTTTGGCTTTCGTGCTTGTGTTGTTGAAGGTATGGGTTTTGACGGAGCTTGGACAGGCTGTGCAGGTGAAACAGCCGCCGTTGCTGGCGGAGGCGTCGGCTTCGCTATAGGCGCTGCCGGGCGCTGTGCTGAAGAGAGTGGCGGCAAAGGCGGACGCCCACCCGATGCAGGACGGGATGAAGTCAATGGTGGAAGCGGAGGGCGTTGAGAAGGATTACTCGCTTGCCCTTTTGCTGCATCCGGCTTGGTGCTGTCCGGTCACTTTAAGGAG
>CAZWIN010000126.1:0-7857 GCA_964633855.1 uncultured Chitinophagales bacterium | reverse complement strand
TCCGGTATGTTCTTTCCGACGAAGTGTATCATGAAGGCTGTGCCTGTATATTCCGAGGCGTGGCTCTGCCGTGACAAAAGCATCAATAACCGCTTTGTCCATGAGCAGAATTTCCGGCTCGATAAACGCGGTACGTGCGCCGAAGTCCGACCCGACTTGCCCAATCTCCTGTTCCATCGAAAGATACTGAGCGTCACGCGTATCTTGGTCGGAACACATGCTCGCGTAGCAATAGAGCCGTGTATATTCCTTGCCAAGGCGGTCAAGCAACTCAAGACATTCCAGCAGCACTCCTGCGCCTGATGCCAACACTCCCTTATACTTTGAAATCAACGGAAGCTCGCCGACAAACTGTTCTTTGGCCTTCTTCCAGGCCATTGCATCAGGATAAATCGGGGCCAGATCCCATTTGTATTTTTCGGGAATCTTTGTGCGGTCCCGTTCCTGTATTAATCCGTTGTCTGTTGCCATCTGAGCGAAAAGAGAAAGATGGAGTCTCATAGAGGGTTGCTACCTTTGTTCCACAGCACTGAATATGTTTATCGCACAAGAAGCATGGGCATAACGGCGCTGTAATCTTGAGAAAACAGCTGGCACAAATAAACTCCGCTTGCCAGTTCTTTCCCTCTGGAATCAAAAACCACGCGGTGATGACCTGCTGACTGAACTTCGCTGACAAGTGTTTCCACTTCGCGGCCGATGACATCAAGAACCCTCAACGTAACAAACCCGCTTCTTGCAAGCTTGTATTGAATTGTCGTTGAAGGGTTGAAAGGGTTCGGAAAGTTTTGCAGGAGTTCGCTCCGCTCGGGAATCGCAACATCCTTCTCTTCTACAGGAAGCGCAGTCAGGTCTATGGAGCAGCTCCAGACTTGATAAAGCCCGGAGTAGTCATCCATCCAGAACGGGTAAAGTCTGGTTCCGGCGGATGCGAGCGCGATATGGTCTCCCTGGTAATTGGAGGATCCGCCAATAATCGGTTTTGGCTTGAAGCGATGGTCACTCACCAGATGCTCTGACCATGTTGTGCCGCCATCAACCGAGCGTGAAAGCATTACATACGCAGAATCGGCTGTTGTGAGCCTGTCATCATAATACACAATGTTAATACCGCCATTGTCATCAATTTCTATTGCGGGGAAGTACTGGGTCTTGCCATTATTCAACGAATCCTGATTAACCCGGATGCCCTGTGACCATGACAACCCGCCATCGGTTGACCTGTGAAGAATAATGTCGGGATCGCTGCCGGCCGGAGCGAGGTTGCGTTCCGTAGTAACGATATACAGCCATCCTTGCCTGAGGCCCTGGCTGTCGTCTACTGCAATATCGGGCAATCCGTTTACTCTAATATTACTCTTTGATGGCAGCGTTCCGTTAATGCCGTTCATATCAAATGCGTTCTGGGTAACAGTCCAGGTACCGCCGCCGTCCGTTGAAAACGCAAACCCGGCAAAGTCCTCTGTGAATGGTGCGGCAGATGTTACACCGGACCAACAAACATAAACTTTCCCATCGATGCCTGTGGCAATTGCGCCACCGGAACAACGGGCGGGTGGACCCGGATTTACGACAGAGACCGGAGCCCACGATGTGCCTGCATCCGTACTTGAAGAAAACGAAACGGGATACGGGACTACAAGACGCACCCAGGCAGTATACATCCGGCCATAATACGGGCTTGAAGGATGATCATCCATGGCGGAGGACCCTTTGTCCTCAGGCTGATCCGAAGAAATCGTATAGGCATTTGACCAAGTTTGCCCGAAATCTGTTGAATAGTGACTGTACACTCCCGGGAAAAAACGGCCGATATGTGTCAGAACCAATCTTCCGTTCCCGTGGATCATCACACCAGGATCGCCGCCGTGATTTGCAAGAAGTTGTCCCTTGCATGTATCACTCCCATTCCAATGTATGCCGCCATCGGTGGTTACATACACACCTTCACTCGTAAAGGTGGTTGCGGTATTGATCGTAACGGCCGACGCGAACAATCTGTCGGGATTCTCCGGGTCCACCGCTACAGTTGGCTCGGTCTGAGTTACGCTGCTGGGATAAATACGAACGTTCGGCGGCGGGATTTGTGCAATGGCGTTTGCACAACAGTAATACACAAAGAAAAGAAACAGCAGGTTCTTCATTGCGGGCTTCATGGAATATAGCTGAGCTTCAAACCGCCATAGAAACTTCGCGGCTCTCCCGTTTCGTAGTAGCGCCCGTAGTAATCGTTGACATTAATGTAACCCGCATAGCGACGGTCAAAAATATTGTGGGACCCGCCATACAGAACAACACCAAGATCACCGAACGAGGCGCTGGCTCCGACGAGGATGTTGCCGTAGAAATACGCGGGCGCTGTTTCTGTATTGCCGTCATCAACAAACATCCCTGAAATATAATCGCAGTCCCAGAGGAAAAGAGCTTCAAGTTCTTCTGTGACGGGAAGCTCATAAAACAGTATGAAATTCAACAGGCCTTCCGGTATCGAAGGGACGGTATTGCCCGAATAATTCTGCACCAGTGTCCCGCCGGGAGTAAACACATTTGCCGAATAGTCCCGGTAGCGGAAATGTGTATATGTATAATTGAGCGCCATTTCAAGATGTTCGAGGGGATGGCTCTTGAAACCAAACTCGATGCCGGTCCGTGTGGTTCTCGCCGCGTTCCTGTAAAAAATGCGCGGCACGATAACATAGGGAATGATTTCGTCTCGAATGGTGTAATGGAAAAATGTAATATCGAACACCATTTTTTCCATGAACTCTGCACCGGGATTAATGATGTTGCCCTTGATTCCCAACTCAATGTTACTCGAGCGCTGCGGATTCAGGTCGGGATTGAGAGAAGACTTGATGTTGGTAGCTCCAAGTATCGGGTTCCCCATCTCGCTCAGCGCGGGGATGTCATAACTCAGCCCGTACGATGAATACAGCGCAACAGAACGAGTGAGCTTATAATTCATGCCAAGCTTTGGAGCGAATTTACTGAACGTCCGGGTGGTATCCCTGAACCCGAATTGCAGGAAGATATCACGGCTGAAGGCGTTATAGTCAAAACGCGACGAGAGCACAAGATCCAGCTTTTCCTTAACCAAGGTATAGCGGTCAATAAAATATACCCCGAGGTTGTGAAGGCCGTCGGTGTATTCATTCTGAATTGTGAAATCCCTGACTCCTGCCACGTTATTGAAATCCGTGACGGATCCCGCTTGGTGGGCATAGTCAATGCCTACGGTAAGAACATTGTTGCTTTCAAGAATATCCGAACGGTGAGTGACGCGCGCCCACGCACCGATTGTCCTGCGTTTTGAAAACGTATAGAGTTCCGGATCTGCCCGCTCGAGTTCCTTAAATGCCCCATACAGTGTCAGTTCCAGTTCTGTGTTCTGAGTTTCGCCGAATTTCTTGTTGTAGCGAATACCCAGACGCCCTTTTTGTGTTATCCGTCTCAAGTCCTGTGACAGCCCGATGGGACTCGCCTGAAAGGGATCAGACTCGAACTCAGCTTTTGTCAACGGGCCGGGAAGCCGGGTAAATCCGTCAACATGATTGCCGTACAGGCCAATGGATGATTGATCGTCGAGGTACGCCTCATAGGCAAAGTTGGCCAAACCAAGGTATTCCTGATTGTGCCGGCGATAACCATCAACCTTCGAATTGTTATATGTGAAGAATATACGGTTGTGCTGGTTCTGCAGGCCCACTTTAACGCCCTGATGGAGAAGGCCGTGGCTTCCCACCTGCGTTATGCTGCCGACATGACTCTTGAGAAAGTACTTATCCAGGAGGAAATTGATGACGCCACCGGGGGCGTTCGCGTAGAGTGAAGAGAGGTTACCCTTCGCCACTTCGACACCGCCGAGTGAGGCAAAGTCGATGGCATCGAGTGCCGACTCGCCGTCAGGGTCGGATTCGGGAATACCATCAACAAGAATCCTCACTGCCCGCGACCCGGAGTTTGACCTTGTGCCGAATCCGCGCAGCGTGATCCGGAGATCGTGACTGCCGAACTGCGACTGAAGGAACATCCCGGGTACGTCTGCCAAGACATCCTTTGCCGAAACCTTTCGCCCGAAGGAAAGCTCCTTCTTGTCTACGCTGAACACGGAATAGGGAATGTCAATAATGCGCTCCGTGGAGCGGGTGCCGATGGTCGTTACCTGTTCCAGTTCGTATCGGGCAGAATCTTTCTCGGATTCCTCCTGGGAAAAACATGCCTGTCCACAAAACAGGGCGCAGAAAGACCATATCATCAAGATACGAAGAGCCATTGTGCCATTTTCTCTGGAGATGGAACAGAACGGGAACGGGATACGAGCCCGACAGGCAGTTATCGCAAAGAGCGCGACGGCCGATGAGAGCAACCCGAATCCCTGTTTGGTTTTTAGAATAGCCATTTGTCCATAGAGATGCAATGGGTATTGCCGGTATTGAACTCCACTTATTGATATTATCAGGCCTGATGCTTACCTTGATATACAGTATTTCTGACACAGAGCATTGCTCTATGCCGCTTCTCGCCGGCAAACACCCAGTCCTCATCATCCATGAAACGCCTTTTCATCTTCATCTTTCTCTTTCTGTACTTCCACAACCTGGTTGGGTATCTCGCCGTGTATACTGTCATGAAGTATCGTATCCAGGGTGAAGTAAAGGAGATGATCAAGGCAAGTGTTCCGATATCCGAGCTCGCCTCTTTTTCTTTTCTCACAGCCGATCTTGATCGTGAAGCAGCCGCTATTCAGTGGATGGCGGACGATGAATTCCGCTACGAGGGAAGGATGTATGATATTGTCTCTGTTCATGTGAACGGCGACAGCACGCATTTCAACTGCATCAATGATGTCCAGGAAGAACGCCTGTTTGCTGATTTGGGCGATCATGTCCGACGCCAAATGGGTGATTCCGGTAACCAAGGCAGGCTTGACGCTTTCAAGGATGTTTTTAAGGATTCTCACTTTCACATTATACGGTGGTGCAATCGCCTTCCCGCAACCGGGACAATGGCGACACTCTCAGTACAAGAATACGCCTCTATTTGTCTTGATGTACCGTTTCTCCCGCCGAGGTTTTCACCCGCAACAGCACATCATCTTTCTCTTACCTAACAATACGTTGCACACGGCCTGACCGCGTACGGGATTCTTTTTTCACTTATGAGAAGAAGGACCGTACCCTTGCCGCGAAGGAACCACAGCCCTCATCGGGTTATCCTTGGGCGTGCGCGTATGCCATTCCCTTCGTCCCGGGCTTGTACCAGGAAGGGGGGATGTTTTCATTTGATATTGAACGCAAAGGAATCCTTCTCATGAAACTCAGTACACGTTACCTTATCATGCTTCTTCCACTACTCGCAATGCTTGCAATGGATGGAATCGCCCAGCCTCCATCAGACACCGTAATGTACCATTTGGGCCCTGTCATCAGCATCGGCACACGCACTGCTGAGCCATGGATACAGGTCCCTCTTTCCCTCAACTATATCTCTATGAAAGACATGCCGAAGGGAAAAGGCTACGGCCTGGATGAAGTGCTTTCATCCGTTCCCGGTGTGCTGGTTCAATCACGTTTTGGAAACCAGGATGTTCGGATTACCATACGAGGATTCGGTGCGCGCGGCGCCGGCGAGCGGTCCAATGCCGGTACCTCACGCGGGGTGCGCATTTTGAACAACGGCTTCCCTGATACGGAACCTGATGGCAGGACATCATTTGACCTTACGGACATTTCGGGTGCAGGCGGCATCGAAGTGATTCGCTCCAACGCCTCCTCTTTGTACGGCAATGCATCCGGCGGTGTTATCAACATCGTGTCGAACACCATGTTTGAGTCACCCTACGTATCATACGGCGAATCCTTTGGCAGCTACGGATTCCGCAAGGAAATGATCAACGTTGGGGCGATGACGGGAGAGGGCAGGATATATCTTTCCATGAGCAACACAAATTCCGATGGTTACCGCAAGCAATCCCGAAGCACCCAGTTGCTCGTAAACACCGGAATTGTCACTCCTGTGGGTGAGCGAACAACCCTTGCTGTTCATCTTTCCGGAACGAGCAATTCCTTCCGGATACCCGGTGCGCTGACCCAGGCACAATTCGACGCTGATCCTGCGCAAGCGCAGGATGATACACTCATATACAAACCGACCTATGTCCAGCGTGATGAGCGCCGGTTCAACAGGCTTGGGCGGATTGGCGTGAGTATTTCTCATGGGCTCGACGACCATAACACGATTTCAGCGTCCGCTTTTGCGCAGCCGAAGTATTTGCAGCGATCCGAGCGGAACACGTTCCGCGACTTCAATCGCTTCCATGTGGGCGGAAGCGCATTGTACCAAAACACCTGTTCATTCAGCGAAAACGTGGGGAATACCCTTCTTCTTGGCATTGATGAAGCATACCAGGATGGGGCCATACTTTTCTACAGCCTTGTCCGCCCACAAATCACCCGCGGAGCCCTCAGCGACAACAAGCGCGAAGGGGCAAACAACTTCGGCGCATTCCTGCAGGATGAAATCTCCATTGGGGAAGATGTACAGTTTCTCCTCGGCGCACGTTACGACAATATCACTTATTATACCGAAGGATATTTCGCCGCACCTGCTGCGCGACTCAGTGAAACGAGATCTTTCACGAGGGTGACACCAAAAGCCGGTATTACCTACCGTCTTTCCCCGACTCACAGCCTCTATGCAAACCTCGGCGGTGGAGTCGAAGTACCGGCAGGGAACGAAACCGACCCCTCGGGCACGGTCCCGGGAGACACGGCTTTTGCGATCAACCCACTGCTGGAACCAATACGGTCAACAACCGTGGAAATCGGGACAAAGCAAATTGTCAGTCTCGGTGGAGAGGAGCCGTTTGCCAGCCTGATATACGATGTGGCACTGTACTGGCTGACCGTGACAGACGATATTATTCCGTATCGGGGCGGACGCTTTTACTTCACCGCTGGAAAATCAGAGCGTATGGGTGTGGAAGTTGGCGGGACATTGCAATTCAAGATGGGCCTCTCCGCCAATGTAGCGCTTACCCTTTCGACCAACAAGTATAAAGAATACCGTGT
Source organism: uncultured Chitinophagales bacterium (assembly GCA_964633855.1). GTDB lineage: Bacteria > Bacteroidota > Ignavibacteria > UBA10030 > UBA6906 > CAZWIN01. The sequence continues at coordinate 787 of CAZWIN010000126.1, read as the reverse complement.
CGATTCCGTCCACTACTCGGCCAGCAAAGCGGGAAAATTTGCGGACTACAAAAACAACAACGTGGTTGGTGTGCCGGATATTTTCTACAATATCGGAGTGAAGTACATGCCTGAAGAACTGATGGGCGCCTATATACGGGCCAATGTCCAGAGCGCCGGCAAATACTACGTCAACGATGCAAATACGATCACCGTCCCTTCATACACAATACTGAATGCGGGAATAGGAATCGATCACTTCAACTTCGCAGACAACAAATTCTTCCTCGGTGCATTTCTGGGGTTAAACAATCTGACCGATGCAAAATACATTGGTTCAGCATGGTTGAACCCGGACTCCCCCGTTATCAACGGTGTTACAACACCCGCATTTATCGAGCCGGGGCTGCCCAGCAATTTTATAGGCTCCATCTCGCTGGGTATGAATCTGTAACACCATCTGGAGAATATAACAGAGGAGGCTTGGACCGTACTGGCCAAGCCTCTTTTTCTTTAGCACAACACTTTCTCGCCCCTACTTCAACAGCATCATTCTTCTCGCTTGTGCAGACTTGCCATGCACGGTGCTGGTTGCAAGCTCATAAACATACATTCCCGATGCAAGCTCTTCTGCGCTGAACTCTACGCTATGTGCGCCAGGCTCCTGCCTACCCATTGCGATTGTTTTTATCTCTTTCCCGGCAACATCATATACTATCAGAGTAACTACTGCGGGCTCCGTCAACTCATAGCCAATTGTCGTTGACGGGTTAAAGGGATTGGGATAATTCTGAAAGAGTTTTGCTGT